>JAVEWN010000174.1:0-3917 GCA_034004515.1 Anaerolineales bacterium
CGGGCGGTGCTTTCCTTGCGGCGGCCAATACCTTCAAAATACTGGGTCATAATTTCACTTGCTCCTTTTACTTCTCAACAACCTGGGCGCTGTGCGGGTGCTCTGCGCCGCTGTAAATCTTGAGCCGTTTGATAATTTGGCGGCCCATCTTGTTGTGCGGCAACATTCCCCAGACCGCCGCGCGGATGACGCGGTCGGGGCGCGATTGCAATTGGTCGCGCAGGGAAATGGATTTCAAGCCGCCAGGATAACCTGAATGGTGATGGTACATTTTGTTGTTGATGCGATTACCGGTAACAGTAATATGAGCCGCATTCAGCACCACCACGTAATCACCCATCGGCACGCCGGGGGTAAAGGTCGGTTTGTGTTTGCCAAGCAAAAGCATGGCGATTTGGGTTGTTACGCGCCCGAGCGTTTGTCCAGCAGCGTCAACGACTACCCATTCGGGTTTGATTTCGGCGGCCTTGGGATAATACGATTTGTACACGGTCGTCTCTCCACTTACTTGATTCAGAAACTTTCATTCTCGCCAGGCCAACGGCCCGGAGGGTTTTCTACCCGTTCAGACGGGGATTGTATCACTCTCGATTTGAGTAGCGGACGGACACCAGGGCCAGTCCATGTGCAGGGGCCAGACCGGCGGGCAAGCGTTCTCCCGAAGTGCTGGCTGCCAAACTAGCGGCCAGAGTCTGCGCTGATAGGCGTCGCTGGGCGAAAGCCACCTGAAGAAAGGTCATGCGGCGCACCATGCGATAGAGAAAGGCTTCGGCTTGCACCGTAAAGCGTAACTCATCCTCATGGCTTTGCCACTCAGCCTGGCTGATGGTTCTCACGGTCGTGCTTTCGGGCCGGGGCGGGGTACCGAAGGCAGAAAAATCGTGAGTTCCAAGCAAGATGCTGGCAGCTTCGCGCAAGGCTTCGACTTCCAGCGGGGGCCAAATTCTCCAGGCAAAGCGTTCCCTGAGCGGGTTGCGCGTCGGTTGGAAGAAAAGGCGGTAGACGTAGCAGCGCGCAACCGCGTCAAAACGCGGATGAAAGGCGTCGCTGGTCAGCATCAGAGCACTGGCGGCCATATCGCGTGGAAGTTGGCTGTTGAGCGCATCCAGCAGTTCGGGCTGGGAGTGTCTCCAGTTGTCAAAATCCACTGCCGCGACCTGGCCGCTGGCATGGACACCGCTATCGGTGCGGCCAGCAAGCAGGACGGAGCGCCCGGCCCAACCGATCCGCCGCAGGGCGTTTTCCAGTTCACCCTGAACCGTGCGCGCCTGCGCCTGGCGTTGACTCCCGCAGAAATCTGTGCCGTCGTAAGCGAGAATGATTTGGTAACGTGCCATTGTTCGAGAGCAAGGGCGCAAAAAGCGTCCTCGTCACTCTGGTTTACTCTTCAACGAGTTCGAGCATTACCATCTGGGCCGCGTCGCCGAGGCGTGGGCCCAGTTTGAGCATACGGGTATAACCACCGGGGCGTTCAGCAAAGCGCGGGCCAATTTCGTCGAACAGTTTCTGCACGACTTCGTTGCCTCCGCCCAAGCGGGCGGCAATCAGGCGGCGTGCATGAACTTTGCCAGAATCTTCGGCGTCAGCCGAGCGGCGCGCAATGGTAATCATGCGTTCGGCTTCGCCGCGAATGGCTTCGGCCTTGGCGCGCGTGGTGGTAATCCGCTCATGTGTGAATAGTTGTTTGATGAGATTGCGCCGCAGGGCGATCCGCGCGCCCTTGCTGCGGCCAAGTCTGTAACCTGCTACCTGATGTCGCATTTCAACTTACTCCGCGTTATTTGTTTGATCTCGCATGAAGCCTTTTTCGCGCATTTTGTCGCGCAATTCATCCAGGCTCTTTTCACCGAAATTACGTATCGACATGACGGCCTGCTCACCTTTTTCGAGCAGATCCAACACATCACCTACGGTGGTGATACCGGTGCGTTTTAGCGAGTTGAAAACGCGCACCGACAAATCCAAGGCTTCTACCGGGGTTTCAGCCATCTCTGTGCTCAAACGCGCTCCGGGGGTTTCCTGTTCAACCACAATCGAAAGTGTTTCTTCGCTGATGCCTGCAATAAAACGCAGGTGTTCGATCATGATTTTTGCAGCGGTCGAAAGGGCCTGTTCGGGCGCAACCGTTCCGTCTGTCCAGATTTCAAGGGTCAGTTTATCGTAATTGGTGCTCTGACCTACACGCGCATTCGAGACTTCCCAGTTGACACGTTTTACCGGGCTAAAGATTGCATCGACTGGCAGTTCGCCAATCGGTAAATGACCGGCGCGTTCATTGGCGGGCGAATAACCGCGCCCGCGCTCAACCGTCATTTCAATATCCAGGCGCGTCTTGGGGTCATCAACCGTGAAAAGGTACAGGTCCGGGTTAATAACATCCACTTCAGAGGGTGCGATAATATCAGCCGCCGTAATCATGCCCTCGCCGCGCACCTCGAGGTGCATCCGAGTCGATTCAACGCCATTGAGCTTCAAGCGCAATTGCTTGACCTGCAGCATCACCTGGATGACATCCTCGCGAACGCCAGGAATGTCACTAAACTCATGCAAGACATCCGAAACACGCAGCGAGGTTACCGCTGAGCCATCCAGCGAGGAGAGCAACACACGGCGCAGCGTGTTGCCAACAGTGTTACCATAGCCGCGTTCGAGCGGGCCAATGATAAATTTTCCGTAATTTCGAGCTTCTGCTTCACGCTCGATCTTCGGCATGACCATATTCATTAGACCGGTCACAGTTCACCTCTCCCTTGTTTAGAAAGACGGCCTAAACCGCCCACAATATTGAGACTGCCGAAGCACATTAGCGTGAGTAGTACTCAACGATAAGCTGTTCGTCCAGACTACCATCAATTTCGGCGCGTTCGGGCAATCGCTGCACAGAACCAACCAGGTTACTCGCATCACGAGATAACCAGGCCGGCAAAGTACGCACTTCGGCGTCAGCAGCCAGTTCCTTGAAGTATGGAACCTGACGTGAGCCTTCACGGACTTGCAACGCATCCCCGGCAGCAAGAAGCATCGAGGGAACGTCTGTGCGACGACCGTTGACCGTAAAATGGCCGTGGGCCACAAGCAAACGCGCCTGGGCGCGGCTGGAAGCAAAGCCAAGCCGATAGATGACATTATCCATGCGAGATTCGAGAATCTGCAAGAGATTAAGACCCGTCAGGCCGTGCCGTCCGCGCGCAGTTTCATAATAGCGGCGGAACTGGCGCTCAAGCACCCCATAGACGCGGCGGGCGCGTTGTTTGGCGCGCAATTGGCGGCCATAGTCCGATTCGCGGCTCATGCCGCCTCGGCCTCTGCCACCCGATTTACCGTGCTGACCAGGAGCGTAGCTGCGACGCTCAAAAGCACACTTGGGGGTAAAGCAACGCTCACCCTTGAGGAATAATTTTTCACCTTCACGCCGGCATAGTTTACATACCGGACCAATATATTTTGCCATTTGTCTTACCTCTCCAACACCAAATTAGACGCGGCGTTTCTTCGGAGGACGACAGCCATTGTGAGCAATGGGGGTCGTATCTACGATGGAACGCACTTTGATACCCATCGACTGGACAGCGCGGATGGCCGACTCGCGGCCAGGGCCGGGGCCTTTGACAATCAGGTCTGCTTCCTGCATGCCCATTTGCTGGGCGGCTTTAATGGCCTGTTCAGCAGCCAGTCGGGCAGCGAAAGGGGTGCTCTTGCGAGAGCCTTTGAAGCCGGCAGAACCCGCTGAGCCCCAGGTCACTGTGTTGCCAGTCGAATCTGTCACCGTGATAATGGTGTTGTTGAACGAGGCAAAAATGTGAACCTGCCCCGAAGATAAGGTGCGTTTGGTTTTCTTTGCGCCACCGGAGCGGCGCGCCTGACGTACGCTTTGTGCCATAAGTCTTTATACCCTCGTCAAATTACTTCTTGGAACC
>JAVEWN010000175.1:0-3907 GCA_034004515.1 Anaerolineales bacterium
CCGCCAGGTGGCGGATGACTTCTTCCTCGTTGCAGCCCTTGATTTCGGCGATGGTGGCGAGATCGACCCGGCCAACGCGGTCGAGGCAGAGCAGGAGCGCGTCGTCGTAGCTGTCCGCGCTTTGGTTCGGGGAGGCCTGGCGCACGGTGGTCTTCGAGAACATATCGGCCTTAAGCCAGATGCCCTGCCCTTCGATTTCGAGGGCCTTCAGGAAGAGCAGTTCCGGCTTGCCTTTCCACTCGCGCAGGTTGGCGGGTGAGTTGACGAAGCCGTACCGCGCTACAAAGTTGTCGTAGACCGTGTTCAGATTGTGGCGCAGACCGGCCACCGGTTCCTGGCGGACTTCTTTTTGGAGAAGTTCGCGGGCCACTTGATGCAGTTCTTGCATGGCCGTAGAACGCGCGGACAGGATTTCAGGCTCTGCTTCTGCCTGTGTTTCCGGCAGCGTTAGCCCGGCAAACTGAGTCTGCGGGCCAGCGGCCAGGGGCGATTCGAGCGTCAGCAGGTCTTCCGGCAGGCTGGCTTCCAGGGCGGCGGTAATCGCTGCGCCCAGGTCGCGCTCGTCGGGCAGGACGGTGTACTCGTAGTCGCGGTACATCGTTCCGGCTGCGGCGGGCGTCCCCAGGATGTTCTCTGGGTGATCGAGGAAGTAGCGGTTGACCCAGAAGGTCTGTTCGGCCCAATCGCGCTCGTGGTGGCGCAGGGTTTGGCCGCCGACTTCAGCCCAGGTGGGCATCTCCTTGTTGGGCGCGAAACGTTTGCGCAGGAAGAGCAAGTCCGTCACAACTTCCGTCCCGGCATTGGCTGTGAAGGCGTTGTTGGGCAGGCGCACGGCAGCCAGCAGGTCACATTGCTTCGCCAGGTACTCGCGCACCTTGTCGCCACGTTTGTCGAGGGTGTAGCGCGAGGTGATGAAGGCCATCACGCCGCCCGGACGCAGCAGCTCGATGGTGCGGGCGAAGAAGAAGTCATGGATCGAGCCGCACAGGTGGCGCGGCAGGCCGTCGAAGATGACCGGGTAGTTGCCGAAGGGGACATTGCTGATTGCGACATCGAAGAAACCTTTGGGAAGGTTGACGCCTTCGTAACCAGCCGCAAAGACTTTGCTCTCCGGGTGCAGTCCGCCCAGAATCGAGGCGGTGATCGGGTCGAGTTCGACCTCCGTCCAACCGCACTTTTCGCGCAGGTCAGGCGGGGTTGCGCTCTTGAAGTGACCGATCCCAGCCGAGGGATCAAGCACCTGGATGCGGGAGAGTTTCCCGGCTCCCAGGCGTTCCAGTCCGCGCCAGATGGCGGCGATGACCGGGATCGCGGTGTAATGGGCGTTGAGGGTGCTGGCTTTGACTGCTTCCCATTCGTCTTCGCTCAGGATGCTTTCCAGGCCGAGATTTTTGAGCGCGTAGTTCATGACCTCGGTGTGACCCCAGCCAACGTAACGGGACAGGGTCGTGAGTTCCGCAGGCGTGGCCGGGCGACCTTCTGCTTCCAGTTGGCGCGCGATCTCGATTGCGGCGATGTTGCCTTTGGCTTTATCGGCGGGGCCGTGCCAGGTCAATGCAGCGGTATTATCGAAGTAGAAATCCATTTGGGTTGCCTCCTTATAGAATCAAAAAAGCGGTCTCGAATGAGCCGCTCCATGTGTGTTTGCTTGTGCTGGACGGTTTCTCCAGTGCCTGTACTGGATGTTTTTCCAGTGTCTGTATTGGTGTGGGTGGTTTAGTGTTCCTGTTTCTGGGCTTTGCAGATCGGGCAGAGATCGGGGCTTTTGTGCCAGCGTTTCAGCTTGCGCTCCAGATCGCGCCCGCCCTGCCAGGTGCGCGCCAGGGTGAAAGAGATCCCGGCCTCGTGGATGACTTGTGTCAGCCTTGCGCCCTGGCCGGTGCGATGCTCTTGCAGCCGGTTATCAAGATCGTCTGTGGAGCCGAGATAGTGCCGGGCGTGACAATACGGTTCGTTGAAGTGGAGCAGGTAAACTGTCATGTGTGCCTCCTTGTGGGTGAATTTGGGGGAATTATTTTCAATCGGGGTGGTTCGTATCAAACGGGGGTTTTTGAAGTTCGCTCGATAGGAGCAGAACAGCAAATTAGCCCCGCTCACCAGGAAAGGTGAGCAGGGATGGATTTGTTGTGCTGCAGGCTTGTGGGGCGGGCGGGATGACGGCTACGAAAATCCCAAACCGCGTTCCTTGAGACTGGTCCATTTTCCGCCTGCGCAGATAATCAGGTGGTCGAGGATGTCGATGTCCATCATCTTCCCGGCGCTAACAAAAGCGCGGGTGACAGCCACGTCATCGGGCGAAGGAACGCTGTCCCCGCTGGGGTGGTTGTGAACTGGAATGATGGCCGATGCGTTCATGCGGATGGCGGGCCGGAAAACCTCGGCGATCCGAATCTGGCTGGACGAAACCGAACCGCGATAGATATCAACGATGTCCATGACCTTGTTGCGCCGGTCGAGGACGATGACCTTGAGATGCTCGTGTTCGAGCAGGCCCATGTCCATCACCAGCGCGGCAGCATCTGCCGGAGAGTTGATCTGCGGGCGATCGGGTTTCTCCATCGCCATACGCTTGCCGAGTTCGAGGGCGGCCTTGATGCGTGTCGCAGTGGCGTCACCCACGCCGTTGACGGTCATCTCGAAAGGATGGGCGTGGTGGATCGATTGCAACGAGCCGAAACGGGTCAGCAGGTCGCCTGCGGCTTCGATTTGCAGGCTGCCGCCAATCAGGACGGCCAGCAGTTCGGCGTTCGAGCAGTTGGCGGCATCGGCCATTGCGCGGGTAACGGGCTTTTCCGAGACGGGCAATCGTTTTACTTGTGGGAGTTCGTAGGTGGGAAGGGTTGGTTGTGTGGCCATGAGTTTGTCTGCCTCCTTGTGCTGGAACTTCATACAGATGTCGATTGGAGAGTTCCAGTACTTGTGAATGCGAACAGGGGACAGACATTGCGCCCTAGGCAGGGGAATGGCTGTCCCCTGTAAGGGAAAGGGAGTGAGTATGTCGTGCTACTCCAGGTAGCCGATCGGGCCTTCTGTAATCAGGTCAGCGCGCAGGACGCCAGGGTACAGGACAACATCGTTTTCGATGATGCCGTCCCAGACTTTGATCTGCCTGCCTTCGCGCACAACCACCGGCGGGAAACGCCAGGGATTGGCGGCCAGGTCTGCCCGGGCCAGTTCAGAGCGCCAGGCAAAGTAGTGTTTGCTGCCGGTTTTTGAGCAGCCCCAGCCTGCGCCGCGATATTTGCTCGTCATCTCCGGGTCAAAGTAGGCCGGGGACGAGCAAATCGGGCAGGTTTCGGGAGCATCCACAAAGAAGCCAGCAGGCGGCTCTGGAGCGCGCTCGCCACCTTTGCGGAGATAATCCGCGACGGCAGCGATGGCCGGGCAGTCAGTGGCCTGGGTGCAGTTGCACTTGCGGTCTTTGCCCACCTGGTGCAGGCGTGGGCGGACAGTGGGGCCAAAGTCGACCGTGTAACCGTATTGGTTGACGACGACAATGGCGTCTTGCAGAACTTTGTTCAAATCGACTTTTACCTCCGAGAGTGGGATGGGGGTCAAGTCGCCTCGGATGCGCTTGCTTTGGGTTGCAGTTTTCATTTTTTACCTTTCATGGTCTGGTAGGGGGATGCGATCCGGCCAGGCATCTACCAGGGCCAGGTTGATAATCTCGACCCAGGGCATGCCCTCGTTGTTGAGATATTCACTGGCCTGGTTGAGCAGGTCGGCCAGCTCGTCCGGCTTCAGGGCTTCCGGCGCGAGACGCGCGCGTACCAAGTGGTCAGCCAGCAAGTCGGCAAAGTCCTCGACGGTGATCCGAAACAAGACGTGGTCGCGGTCGTACTCCTGAAGATAGAGCGCGCCGAGAATTTTCTCGACCATTTCCTGCCTGGCGATGTTGCGGGCCGTA
>JAVEWN010000005.1:0-76457 GCA_034004515.1 Anaerolineales bacterium
TCACCGGTGATTTCAACACCGCCCATCAGCCAATCGATTTGGCCCGCCCCAACGAGAACCAGCAGACTTCCGGGTTTCTGCCCGAAGAACGCGAGTGGGTAACGCGTTTCCTGGAGCATGGTTTTGCCGATGCCTACCGCGTTCTTTACCCTGAAAAAGTTCAATACAGCTGGTGGACTTATCGGATGGGGGCCCGCCGCCGTAATATTGGCTGGCGTCTTGATTATTTCCTGGTTTCAGAAGCGCTCATGCCGCAAGTGCGGGATGTAACCATTCATGAAGATGTTTTGGGGTCAGATCATTGCCCCGTAACGCTCGAATTGGCCGAAAGTTTGTGATTTTGATGGCTTTTGAGGGGGAACTGTAAGAGAATCGTATAACTTAACCATTAAACAGGCGTCTCAGTTCATTCGATTGATATAATTTTGAGCGTCTTCCTGAGGAGGTTTTTTGTGAATAACTCACGTAACCAGTCTTTCATGATTTACGCCCTGCTCTTTATCGCAATCATTGCGATGGTTTTTTTTCAGATGCAGCAGCGGCCCGAAACACAACAAGTATTGACGATCAATGAAATTGCCGCAGATGTCCAAAGCGGCAAAATCAAACGGATTATTGTCGAGAATGACAATCGTTTGCGCATTATTTACCCGGATGGCGATCTTGAAATTGAGCGTGAAGCCCAAAAGGAAAGCGGCGATACCTTTGTCCAGCAATTGGTGGCCCTGGGAGTTCCTGCCGACAAGCTGACGCCTTCAAACGTAAAGATCGAAGTCCGCCCGCCCAGTTCCTGGATGGCCGTCTTCACGGTCCTGGGGTATGTCTTACCCTTCCTTTTGTTGGGCTTCCTGTTTTGGTGGATCTTCCGCCAGGCGCAAGGCTCGAACAACCAGGCCATGTCTTTTGGCAAGAGTCGCGCCCGAATGTTTACCGGTGAAAACCCAACTGTAACTTTCGACGATGTGGCCGGGGCCGATGAATCGAAGGAAGAGCTGAAAGAAGTGGTTGAGTTTTTGCGTGAACCGCAGAAATTTATCCAGCTCGGAGCGCGCATTCCCAAGGGCGTTTTGCTGGTGGGGCCTCCCGGCACAGGCAAAACCCTGCTGGCCAAGGCTGTTTCTGGTGAAGCGGGCGTGCCTTTCTTCTCTATTTCCGGCTCAGAGTTTGTTGAAATGTTTGTCGGCGTGGGCGCCAGCCGCGTCCGCGATCTGTTTGAACAGGCCAAGCGTCACTCGCCCTGCATTATCTTTGTCGATGAAATTGATGCGGTCGGTCGCCAGCGCGGAGCAGGCCTGGGCGGCTCGCACGATGAACGTGAACAGACCCTCAACCAGATGCTGGTCGAGATGGACGGTTTTGACACCGATACCAATGTCATCATCATGGCTGCCACCAACCGGCCTGATATTCTCGATCCGGCCCTGATGCGCCCCGGCCGCTTCGACCGGCGCGTGACCCTCGACCGGCCCGATGTTAAAGGCCGTGAAGAGATTCTGAAAGTTCACGTTAAGGGCAAGCCGCTTGACCCTGAAGCGGACCTCGCTTCGGTGGCGCGGGCCACCCCCGGTTTTACCGGCGCTGATCTGGAAAACCTGGTCAACGAAGCTGCCATCCTGGCGGCGCGCCGCAACAAGAAATCGATCGGCCAACCTGAAATGGAAGAAGCCATCGAGCGGGTTGTGATGGGGCCGGAACGCAAGAGCCGCTTAATCAGCGCCGAAGAGAAGCGCATCATTGCTTATCACGAGGCCGGTCATGCGGTGGTCGCCAATGCAATTGCGGAGGCCGACCCCGTCCAAAAAGTGACCATCGTGGGCCGCGGACAGGCGGGCGGCGTGACCTGGTTCCGCCCGGACGAAGATCGTGTTTTGATGTCGCGTAAGAAAATGATGGCAACCCTGGCCTATGCCCTCGGCGGCCGCGCGGCTGAAGAACTGGTCTTTGACGATATTACTTCGGGCGCATCGAATGACATTGAGCAGGTGACGCGCATGGCGCGCGCCATGGTGACGCGCATGGGCATGAGCAGCGAGCTTGGCCCGATGGTCTATGGCCAGGCCCAGGAAATGATCTTCCTCGGGCGCGAAATCTCTGAGCAGCGTGACTACTCTGAAGATGTTGCCAACCAGATCGATCGCGAAGTGCGCCGAATTATCGATCAGGCTTACGGCAAGGCGCGCGCCATCCTGGCTGAGCATCGTGAGAAGCTGGATGCGGTGGCGGCCAAACTGTTGGAAGTCGAATCGCTGACGCGCGAGGAGTTCGAGGCTATCTTCCCGCCGCCTTCTGGCAAGCGCAGCGGAACGCCACAACCCGCTCTTGAATAAGCGCAGCATGAAAACAGGCTGACCTGTAAGGGTCAGCCTGTTTTTTTATCTCTTGCCTGTGAACCTGTTTTTGAGCCAGGCCAGCAGTCCGATTACGCCAAATGCCAGCAGGCTGTAGCCTGCGCCGCGCAAGGCCGACCGGCTGATTTCCCGCTTTTCCAGAATGGCGGGATTGGGCGGCAGGGGGCTGGGGGTCAGGCGGGCGATTTCGGTTTTTGTGGCCGTACTGCTGGCCGCCGGTGTGCGGCTCAGGTTTTGGGTTGGGCTGGGGGTTTGCGAGGCCGTTGGGCTGGGCGGATCGATGCTGTAATTGCGTATTTTAAGGGGTTCGACCCGCACATCCCGCGCGGCGTCTGAGAAGTAGGCCCGCAGGCGTAAGCTGTAGTCGCCGTCGCTCAGGGCGCTCGTGTCCCACAGCAGGAGTTGACCGCTGAAGGGTTGGCTGCCCTGGGCGAGCAGGAACCAGGTTTCGGTCGGGTTTTCGCTGAAGGAAAAGGCAAGCTCCCAGCTATTGACTCCCGGCAGGCTGATTTCCACCTCGATTGGGATGCTGCCGGTCAGGATTTCGTTTTCCAGCGGGTAGCGAATGCGGACGGTTTCCTGTCCAGGCTGAGGCGGCGGGCTTTCTTCCTGGTTGGTGGCGTTCGGCGTGGGCGTCGCTTCGGTCTGTTGCCCGGAGACGGCTGCCGGGAATGCCATCCATAAAAAAAGAAGAAAAAGCAAAGACGGCAAACGGCGCATTAGAATCTGAAATTGAACCAATCTGTGCCGAAAAGGATGCCGCACGTCAGGGCGGTTGAGAAGATCAGCAGCAGAATGCCGCAGCCGCAGCCGCAGCACCCGCCGCGCTGAAAACCGAATTTCTCTTGCATGAAGTCAAAAATGGCATCGACTAAAAAGAGTTTTAACAAGCCTGAGAGACAACCGGGACGTTCGTTCATAAGATTCTCCTTGGGGTGGGTTGAGTTTAACATGAACTACGCAAACCCGTCAATTTGGGTGCGCGCCGCGGGTTTTGATGTAGAATACCTGAAACAGCCTGCCCCGATAAAGGAGAGTTATGAACGAGGAACTTTTTAAATCTTCTGAAGCCTTGACCTTTGATGATGTTTTGGTAGTGCCTGCGTATAGCGAAGTTTTGCCATCAGAAACCGATGTGCGCGCGCGTCTGACGCGCGAGATTTCGCTCAATATTCCGCTGCTTTCTGCGGCGATGGATACGGTCAGCGAGGCGCGCCTGGCGATTGCCCTGGCGCGGGAGGGCGGGGTTGGCGTCATTCACCGTAATATGTCGCCAGAAGCTCAGGCCGGTGAGGTGGATAAGGTCAAGCGTTCTCAAGCCGGGATGATCAGCGATCCGATGATTTTGCCGCCCACGGCTACCCTGCAGGATGCCGAAAATTTGATGGCGCGCTACAAAATCAGCGGCGTGCCGATTGTCGAACCGACCGGGGCCCTGGTGGGCATTTTGACCAACCGCGATATTCGCTTTGTGGAGCCAAGAGATTTTGTGCTTTCGGTGAGCGATTTTATGACGACCCGCGAGCGTTTGATAACGGCCCCGGTCGGCATCTCGACCGATGACGCCAAATCGCTTTTGCAGAAGCATCGCATCGAGAAGCTGCTGCTGGTGGACGACGCCGGTAAATTGAAGGGCTTGCTGACGGTCAAGGATATTTTGACCGAGATTGAGCATCCGCGTTCGGCCAAGGATGGCCGTGGACGGCTGCTGGCGGCTGCCGCGGTGGGAGTCGGCCCGGATGTGGAGGCGCGCGTCGGCCTGATGGTTGATGCCGGTTTGGATGTGGTGGTGATCGATACGGCCCACGGCCATTCGCGGGCTGTGATCGAAACCATCTGGAAGATTAAACACAACTGGCCCAATCTGCAAGTGGTGGCTGGAAACGTGGTGACTGCCGACGGCACGCGCGCGCTGATCGATGCCGGGGTCGACGGGGTCAAGGTGGGGGTTGGGGCGGGTTCGATTTGTACGACCCGCGTCGTGGCTGGGGCCGGAATGCCGCAGTTGACGGCCATCCAGGCCTGTGTCGTCGAGGCGCGCAAAACCTCGACGCCGGTCATTGCCGATGGCGGTGTCAAGTATTCGGGAGATATTGTCAAGGCGATTGTGGCCGGGGCCGATACCGTTATGCTCGGGTCGCTGCTGGCAGGTTTGGAAGAATCGCCGGGCGAGGTGGTCTCTTACGAGGGCCGCACTTTCAAAGAATATCGCGGCATGGGCAGCCTGGGCGCGATGCAGGGTTTTGGCAGGGATCGTTACGGCAGCGGACAGAAGAGCGGCAGCGAGAAACTGGTCCCGGAAGGGATTGAAGGCCGTGTGCCTTACAAGGGAACCCTGCGCGAATTTGTCTATCAACTGGTGGGCGGGCTGCGCTCTGGGATGGGCTATGCCGGCGCGGCCAACCTGGACGACTTGCGTTATCGCGCCCAATTGACTAAAATTACCCATGCGGGTTTGATTGAGAGCCACCCGCACGATATTATCATCACCAAGGAAGCGCCTAATTACCAGCTGCGTGGTAGTTAGGTTCGCCCACTTTACGTTTTTGAAAAATGGGCCGTTATTCCAGGAATTGTGGTAAACTTTTGAAGACATTTTTGCATTGGAGATAACTGCATGAGTAAATCCCGCAGTCAACAAATGGTAGACCGCTTGCGCGCGATGCAGGCTTCGGCCCCCGATATTGAAGCCTCGGCTGTCGTTTCTGTAGATGGTTTGATTATGGCCTCTGCCTTGCAGCAGGGCGCGGAAGAAGACCGCGTCTCGGCCATGTCGGCGGCGATGCTTTCGCTTGGCGAGCGGATTGCCTCCGAGCTGGGACGCGGCGGGTTGGAACAGGTTTACATCAAAGGCAACAATGGCTTTATTGTGTTGATCGCGGTCGGCGAGGAAGCCGTCTTGACTGCCCTGGCGCGCCAGGAAGGCAAGCTCGGCCTGGTTTTCCTCGAAATGCGCCGCGCCGCTGAAGATCTGACCCGCCTGGTTGGCTGAGTTAGCTTTTCCAAACCGTAAACTCAAGTGATTAAAACCTCGCGCTCGGAATGAGCGCGAGGTTTTTTTTTAGCCAGACAGCGCCTGCTTGGCGTGGACCCACTTTTGAAGCAGGCATCAGAAAAATTGTATTTGTGGGCGGTTTAGCCAAAGTTTGAAAAGTTTGCATATTCCTGCCGCGGTCGGCGCGCAGGGGATGTGGTTCCAGCGTATAGGCGATTTTCACAATGGAGCCTCAAAAGCCCGCGTTTCTCTGTATAATCAACATGAGATGTTGACCCTGCACTTGTTTAGCGGATTTAATGTAGCCCAGGACGGCCAGCCCCTGACCGGATTTGCCACCGATAAGGCGCGCGCCTTGCTGGCCTACTTGTCGATTGAGCGCGACCATCCCCACCGGCGCGAGAGCCTTGCCAGCCTTTTCTGGCCTGAACAACCCGAAGAGCGCGCCCGCCAGAGCCTGCGCCAGGCGCTCTCCAACCTGCGCCAGATTCTGGCCGAAGCCGGCTCCATCCCAATCCTCACCATCACCAACAATGATGTCCAAATCAGCCCCCAGGCTGAGATTTGGACGGATGTCCAGGATTTCCGGGCTTTGCTGCGCGAATGCCGCGCGCATTGCCATGCTCATTCGGAAACCTGCCTGCCTTGCTTACGCCGCAAGCAAAAGCAGGCAGCCCTCTATCGGGGCGAGTTCCTGGCCGGGTTTGGCTTGCCAGACAGCCAGCCTTTTGACGAATGGCTGCTGCTAACGCGCGAGAACCTGCAAATTGAGGCCATCAAAACCCTCGCGGCCCTGGCCGCCTACGAAGAACGCCGCGGACAGTTCGGCGCGGCTTGCCAGTATGCTTTGGAGCAGGTTCGTTTTGAACCCTGGCGCGAGGAGGCCCACGCCCAGGCCATGCGGATGCTGGCCTATGACGGTCAGCGCAGCGCGGCTCTTCATCAATATGCCGCCTGCCGCCGCGCTTTGCAAACCGAACTTGGCCTCGAAGCGACCCCCCTGACCTGCGCGCTGGCAGAGCAAATTCAAGAAGAGCGCCTGCCCGCGCCGAAACTGCCGGCCTTGCCGCCTGCTCCGCCCGCCTCTTTTATTGGGCGCGAAAGGGAACGGGCCGAAATCGCTGAACTGCTCGCCAATCCGTCCTGCCGCTTGCTGACGGTGCTTGGGCCTGGCGGCATTGGCAAGACGCGCCTGGCCCTGCAAGCAGCCCTCGACCATGCCGGGCTGTACCGGGATGGGATTCACTTTGTTTACCTGGCAGGCGCGTCCGATCTGCCGGCCGCCCTGCTCTTGCTGGCGGAAAAACTCGGCCTGCAAACCGCTCCGGGGGCGGATCTGCACCCAATCTTGTGCGAAAGCCTGGCCCGCCGCGAAATGCTGCTTGTCCTCGATAACTTTGAGCAATTGGCGGCTGAAGGGGATGCCTGGAGCGATTTTTTCCGCTGTTCGGGCGGCACAAAATGGATTGTGACTTCGCGCGAAAAGCTGCGACTGCGCGAGGAGTGGGTTTACCCGCTTGAGGGACTGCCGGTTGGCGGGCCGGATTCGGACGGGGCTGAGCCTCAAGCCGTTCCTGCGGCGCAGCGTCTGTTTGCCGAACGGGCCGCCCAGGCTGCCCGCGGCTTTAATTTATCGTCCGCCAACCGGGCCGCGGTGCAGGAGGTTTGCGAGATGGTTGAGGGCTGGCCGTTGGGCGTCGAACTGGCTGCTGCTGCCGTTGCCGAAAAAACGGTCGCTGAAATTGCCGCCGCCTTGCGCGAAACCTTTGACAACTTGCATCTTGATTTGCGCAATTTGCCTGAGCGCCATGCCAGCCTGCGGGCGGTTTTCGAGCATTCCTGGAACTTGCTTTCTGCGGATGAGCGCCTCTGTGTGGCGGGTTTGTCCGTTTTTGTGGGCGGATTTAGGGCCGAAGCCGCTTTGCGGGTAGCCAAGACAACCCCGGCCCAGCTGGCAGAACTGACGGCTAAATCCCTTATCCGGCGCGACCCAAACGGACGCTACGCCCTGCATGAGGTCATCCGCCAGTTTGCGGCCCAGAAACGGATTGACGCCGGGGCCGTCGATAACCGTCACAGGGCCTATTATGCCGATTTGGCAGCCGAATGCGCTCAGGCAGGCTCGGCTGCCGCGCTCGATACGCTCCAGCGGGAGCGCGCTAATTTGCGGACAGCCTGGCAAGCCGCGCTGCCGGAAGAGGTCGATTTAACGGCGAAGCTGCTCAAGGGCCTGGCGCTGCTTTACACCCTGCGCGGCCCGCTCTCTGAGGGCGAATCGCTCTTTTGCGGGGCGTTAAAAGCCCGCGGCTGGGACATTTCCAAGAAAAAACAGCCTCAGCATTTTAAGAGTTTAGCGGGCCTGCCCGGGCAGCCTCTGGTTGAAAATATTGCCCTTGAGTTGGCCCGCATCTACAATGCCCAGTCTCACCATGATGAAGCGGCGGCCCTGGCGCGTTTGCTGCCTGTTTCGGCGCGCGCCCTGCTGACAGAAGGCCAGGCCCTCAGCGCGCAGGGCCAGGGCGAGGCGGCCCGGCCCGTGCTGGAGCAGTCGCTTGGGCTGGCGCGCGCGGCGGGGAATAAGCAAATTGAGGCCGACAGCCTGCGCGAATTGGCAAATGTTGCCAATCGTTTGTGTGATTACGAACTGGCTTTGGCGCTTTATCGCCAGTCGTTGGCCCTGGCGCGCGAGCTGGGCGACCTGCGCGGCGAGAGCGCCACCCTCAACAATTGGGCGACGATTGATTGGGATTTAGGCGATCTGGCAGCTGCCCGCGAGCATTACCAGCAGGCCCTTGCGCTTTACCGCGCGCTCGGCAACCGCCTGGGCGAGGCCAAGGCCCTCAACAACCTGTCGAACTTGCTGGCAGACCAGGGCGATCTGGTCGGCTCTTTGGCGTATAGCCAACAGGCCCTTGAAATCCACCGCGAGATGGCGAACCCGCGCGGCCAAAGCGCGGTGCTGCAAAACCTGGGCGCGTCTTATTATTGCCTGAAAGAATATGAGGCGGCCCGCGCCAGTTACCTGGGCGCTCTCGCGATTTACCGTGAGAGCGGCAATCAACAGGCCGAAGCCGAGATTCTGGGTAATTTAAGCCTGCTCGATTGCGTCCAGGGCCGTTTGGCCGAGGGCCGCAAAAATGGGCAGGCCGCCATTGCGCTGGCCGGGTTGGCGGGCGATAGAGCCGGATTGGCGAATGCCTGTTTTTACCTGGGACGGATCGAATTGGCCGCCAACAATTTGGATGCCGCCGAAAATGCGCTCCAGCGCGCCCTGCAAATTCGGCAGGAGGTGCCCCACCGCGGCCGTATCGCTGAAATTTGGGCTGAGCTGGCCCTGACAGCTTTTGAGCGCGGCGATCTGCCCCTGGCCCGCGAACGGATTGCGCTGCCCGCCGCTGCGTTGGATGCGCTGGAGGGGGCCGATGATCCCGAACGTGTCAGGGCACTGGTCGAGAAGATTCAGGGCCGTTGAGTTATTGAACCAACTGCCTGTTCTTGGGGCTGTTATAATCACCTGCGCATGAGCCTGACCGATACCCATTGTCATCTCGATTTTGAAAAATTCGACGCCGACCGCCAGGAGGTGCTGCAACGCGCCCGGCAGGCGGGTCTGACCCGCATCCTGATTCCGGGACTGGATCTCCACTCCAGCCTGCGCGCCGTTAAACTGGCCCAATCCGACCCGATGCTGTACGCCGCGATCGGTTTTCACCCGACCGATGCGCTTCAATGGGACGCGGCCAGCTTTACGGCCCTCGAGAAATTATCCACGAGCGAGAAAGTGGTTGCCATCGGAGAAATTGGCCTGGACTATTACTGGGACGCGGCTCCGCACGACCTTCAGCGGCGGGTACTCACACAGCAGCTAAACCTGGCAGAGCGCGCCAACCTGCCAGTGCTGATTCACCTGCGCGAGGCCGGAGATGCCGAAGCCGGAGACTGCGCCGCAGATTTGTTAAAAATTTTGGAGGAATGGGTCATCAGGCTGAGGGGCGCTGCGCATCCGCTGGCGGAAGGCCCGGGCGTGCTGCACTCTTTTAGCGGCAGCCTCCAGACCGCTGAAAAAGCCCTCGATTTTGGCTTTTACATTGGGATTACCGGCCCGGTTACTTATAAAAATGCTGAAATGAAACGCCAGGTGGTGGCCGGCCTGCCGCTCGATAAAGTTTTAATCGAAACCGATGCCCCTTTTCTTGCGCCGATCCCCAGGCGCGGCAAAAGGAATGAACCTGCTTTTGTGGTTCATATTGCTGATAAAATTGGGGAAATTCATAAAATAGACCCGCAGGAAGTCGCCAAAATTACCTCCGCGAACGCGGCGCGGCTTTTCGGCTGGGGAGGCGACTTTTGAGTACGGTTTCTTTCTTTGCGACAGTTCAGGATGGAATTCAGTTAGTCGAAAAACGGATGCGCGCCCAGGCGGATGAAAAAACGCATCCTGATTTGAGCGCGGCCCTCGACCATTTATTGGAATCCGGGGGCAAACGCATTCGTCCGGCCCTCGGTCTTTTAATCGGCAATATGCTCGCCGCACCCCAAGATAAATTGGTGACGCTTGGGGCGGCGGTCGAACTGCTGCATACCGCAACCCTGGTGCATGACGATCTGATCGACGGTTCGTTGCTGCGGCGCGGCACGCCGACCTTGAATGCGCGCTGGTCTCCGGCGGCGACCGTGCTGACGGGTGATTTCTTGTTTGCGCGGGCGGCCAAATTGGCCGCTGAAGCCGATCATCTTTTGTTGATGAAATTGTTTGCCGATACATTGGCCGTGATTGTTAACGGCGAATTGACCCAGTTGTTTGCTGCGCGCGGTTCCATTTCCCGCGAGAATTATTATCAACGCATTTATGCCAAAACGGCTTCGTTGTTTGAAATGTCTGCCCGCGCGGCGGCCATGGTCAGCCCTGCCGAGGAGGACGTGATTGAGGCCATCCGCCTGTTCGGCTGTGAGATAGGGATGGCCTTCCAGATTATGGATGATGTCCTCGATTTTGCCGGTGACCCGGCTGCGATTGGCAAGCCAGTTGGCTCAGATCTTTTGCAGGGACTGGTGACTTTGCCGGCCCTCTACTACCTTGAGAATCACCCTGAAGATGATGATGTCCGCTTGCTGAAAGATGGCGGATGGGGCAATCGTGAGCGCATGGAACGCCTGATCCAGTCCATTCGCGCGAGCGGCGCCATCCAGCAGGCTGTCAGCGAAGCCCGCGAGCGGGTCGAACGCGGGCTGGCCTTGATCGAACCTTTCCATCCCTCGCTGGAGAAATCGGCCCTGGGCGAGTTGGCGCTTTACATTGTTGATAGAAATTTTTGATAAATACCCGGCATGGTATAATCATCCGACGATTCTGCGCAATATAGGTCAGGAATTTTTCCTGGCCTTGCCTTTGTAAAGCCTTCTTGTGTTATGCGATTGAGCGGCGGGTTTAATTCTCGTCCTTTTTAAGGAGTAGTTTGTGGCTTTCAATCCTCTGGATTGGATTTTGGGATTTTTCTCACTCGACATTGGCATAGACTTGGGAACAGCAAACACCTTGGTCTTTGTGCGCAATAAAGGGATTGTGATTAACGAACCGTCGTGGGTGGCGGTCGATAAGCGCACGCGCGAGCCAATGGCGGTGGGGTTGAAGGCCAAAGAAATGATGGGAAGAACTTCGGGCAATATTGTGGCGGTCCGCCCGGTGCGGGATGGGGTTATTTCAGAGTTTAACGTTACGAAAGATATGCTTAATTATTTCATCGGCCAGGTGCACGAACAAAGCATTGTGCCGTTTGCGCGACCGCGAGTCGTGATTGGCATTCCGGCGGGCGTGACCGAAGTCGAAAAACGGGCGGTTTATGATGCCGCCATGTCTGCCGGGGCGCGGGAGGCCTATCTGATTGAAGAGCCGGTTGCGGCGGCTTTGGGGGCCGGTTTGCCTGTCGCGGATGTCAAAGGCTCGATGGTGGTTGATATCGGGGGCGGCACGACCGAGGTGGCGGTCATGTCGATGGGCGGCGTGATCGTGGCGCGTTCTCTGCGCGTCGCCGGCGACGAAATGGATCAGGATATTGTCCAGTACATCCGCACCAAGTACAACCTGCTGATCGGCGAGGGCGTCGCCGAACAGGTCAAGATGAAAATCGGCTCGGCCTACCCGCTGCCGCAAGAGAAGACGATGGAAGTCCGCGGGCGCAACCTGGTGACCGGGCTGCCTGAATCGATTGAAGTTTCCTCGGTTGAAATGCGCGATGCCCTTTCTGGATCGGTGCAGGTGATTCTGGATACCATCCGGGATGCGCTCGATGAAGTCCCGCCCGAAGTCGTCGCCGATTTGATGGATACCGGCATCTGCCTGGCGGGCGGCGGCGCGCTGCTGTTGGGGTTGGACGAACGCCTGGCGGATGATTTGAACCTGCGGGTTTGGCAAGCCGAAGACCCCCTCACCTGTGTGGCGCGCGGCGCAGGCGTGGTTTTGAGCGATTTTGAGAATATGCGCCAGTATCTGGTAAGCCTTGAGCGGGGCAGCACCCGCCATCGCACCCTTTAACTCAGGTTTTCTGCGCGCGGTATCTGCCGGGCGCGTGATTTTTAGAAGTTTGCCATGAAAAATTTATTTTCACGTTCTGCGCAAACGGTTATCCTGTTTTTTGTGATTGCCGGAATTCTTGCGCTCGCCCTGGGGGGATATTTAAACTTTGCTTCGACCGGCTTAAACACTGCCCTGGTTGCCGCTCAGTCGTGGATTTCTGTCCGTTTTGTTGCTGCCCAAGAGTTTATTACCTTGCCGCGCGATTCGCTCACCCTGCGCCAGGAAAATGCCCAGCTTGCAGAGGAAGTTTCACGTTTGCAGGCCCAGGTCCTTCAGTATCAGCAGCAGGCTGGGGAGACCAAATCTTTGGCCGCGCTGGTTAATTTTTCCCGTTCCAACCCGGAGAACGCCTACACTGCCGCCTCGGTCATTGGGCGCGATCCCAGCCCCTTTTTGCATTATATTATTATTGATCGCGGTTCTGCGGATGGCCTTCGGCGTGGGATGCCGGTTGTCACCGACCAGGGCCTGGTTGGGCGGGTGGATGCGGTCATCAGCAATGCGGCCCGGGTGCAGCTGATTACCGACCCGGCCTCGGCGGTCAATGTCCGCCTTGAGAAGGCGGATCGGGATGTGGTCGTAGTTGGTTCGGTTTCAGGAGATCTTTCCCTCGATCTGGTCGCCCAGGACGTCACGTTGGAAGTTGGCGACATCCTGATTACCTCCGGCCTTGGCGGCGGCTATCCCGCCGATTTAATTGTCGGCCAGATTCTTAACGTCCGCAAAAGGGATAGCGATATTTTTCAGAAGGCGTCGATCCAACCGGTTGTTGATTTTGCTGCGCTCAAGATTGTGCTGGTTGCCACCAATTTCCGCCCGGTGGATATTTCACCACTGCTTCCCGTTCCCTAACTTTCAATGAAAAATCTGGTTGTTTTTCCTGTGTTGATGGTCGTCTTTGTCGTCCAGTCCGCAGTGGCAAGCCGAATTCCCCTGCTTTCTGGGGCAGTCGATTTGCCATTGCTCTTCCTGGCTGGTTGGGCCTTGCAGGAACGCGTCGAAGCAGCCTGGACATGGGCCATCGTCGCGGGCATTTTTGCCGCTTTTTACTCGGCCATGCCGCCCCTCGTATATTTGGGCGGTTATCTTCTGGTGGTGTTTCTTGCGCGTTTTGTGCAGCGCCAGGTCTGGCAGCTGCCCATCCTTGCGATGTTCACGGTCAGCTTTCTCGGAACGATTTTGCTGCACCTGCTCTCGTTCCTTGTGCTCAGTTTTTCGGGTTCTTCCCTGGTTCTGGCAGACGTGCTGACCCTGATTACCCTGCCGACCTTGTTCCTTAACTTTTTATTGGCAATTCCGATCCATTCCATGATGCGTGATTTAGCGGTTTGGGCTTTTCCGTTAAAGGAGCTTGTATGAACACAAATTCGCTGCCTCGGGCCAATTTGCAGCCCTGGCGGGCCTGGGTTCTATATGGCGCTTTTTTCCTCGCTTCCGTTTTTATTGTGATGCGCTTGTTCAGCCTGACCATTTTGGAGTTTGATTTGCGCCAGGCCCAGTCTGACGACAATCGCACTCGTCAAATCAGCGATCCGGCCCCGCGCGGCATTATCTACGACCGCAACGGAATTATTTTGGCGCGCAATGTCGCTTCTTATAATATCGTCATTACCCCGGCCTACCAACCCGACGACATCTCTGACATTCAGGAGATTTACCGCCAACTCTCAGCGCTGACGGGGGTGCCGGTCAACAACGGCACGCTTGAAGAAGCCAAATTGTTTGCGGTTTGCGTCCCTGGGCCGGGCATCGCCCAATTGGTAGAACTTGGCAACTCAAATTCGCCATACAGCCCGGTTCCGATCCAGTGTAATGTCAGCCAGGAAGTGGCGCTCACGGTGCGCGAGAAAGCGGTCGATTGGCCGGGTGTCGGAGTCGAAATTGAACCGGTGCGCGATTACCCAACGGGTGTTTTGACCTCTACTTTTGTCGGTTTTCTGGGGCCAATTCCGGCCACCCAGGTTGAATTCTTTGAGGAACTGGGGTTTGTGGCCCGGCGCGATAAAGTCGGTTATTCGGGCGTCGAGGCTTATTTTCAGAATATCCTCTCAGGAAAAAATGGTCGGCGGACGGTTGAGGTGGATGTGGCCGGCCAGGAACTGCGCAACCTTGAAGCGCCGCTTGCCTCTGTAGCGGGCCGCAACTTAAACCTGACCATTGATCTGCGCTTGCAACAGGCAGCCGATGCTGGCATCGCGCGCGAGATCAAGGGCTGGAACCAATATCTGGGCCGTATCCAGATTTCCAGCGGGGTTGTGATGGCCGTCAACCCCAAAACCGGTGAAATCCTGGCGATGGTTTCGTATCCATCCTATGAAAATAACCGCCTGGCGCGCTTTATCCCGGCCTACTATTACAATCAGCTGGCTGAAGACCCGCGCAAGCCCTTCCTCAACCACGCCGTTTCTGATGAATACCCTCCTGGCTCGGTATTCAAGCTCTCGACCGCCCTGGGCGCTTTGAATGAAGGTATTGTGACGACCGCTACCCGGATCGATACGCCCGGCATCCTGGTCTTGACAGAGTCTTTCTCGCCGAACGACCCGGGCTTTGAGCGCTCCTTTGTAGATTGGATATATGAACGCAACGGCGTTCTCAACCCGGGCGGCTTTGGCAACCTCGATTTCATACACTGCATTGCTTACTCCAGCAACGTTTGTTTTTATAAATTGGGCGGCGGTTTCAAGGATGAAATTCCCAACGGCCTGGAAATCGACCGCCTGCGCGAATACGCGCGCGCCCTGGGCTACGATCAGGTCTCCGGGATCGAGCTGCTGGGCGAGGCGGACGGGCTGATCCCTACCCGCCAGTGGAAACGGATTAACCGCGGCGAGAACTGGTCTACCGGCGATACCTACCTCGCCTCGGTCGGACAGGGATACATCCTGGCGACCCCTTTGCAGGTTTTAATGTCTGCCGCCGCAATCGCCAACGATGGCAAACTTATGAAACCGGTCATCCTGCGCGACATCAGCGATAACGAAGGCCGTATTCTCGAATTTTGGGAAAACTCTGACGGTTCTTTTAGCGACCGGCCAGCCCCGGGCGACGCCGAAAGCCGCCGCATTTCTCCCTTTCTCCCGCTGATGCGCTGGGACATGACGGTTGATCCCCTTATCAAAGACTTTATCTGCGAAAATGGTTTTTGCACCGACACTGGCTTTTTCAAAACCGTGCAGCCCTTCGTTTTACAAAAAGTGCAGGAAGGCATGCACAATTCGGTCATTGACCCGCAGGGAACTCTCCAGGATATTTTTGCGGGAGTCACCTACGCGCCTGCCGGAAAAACCGGCACTGCTGAATATTGCGATAATGTCGCCCAGGCCGCCAACCGCTGTCAGTTTGGGGCCTGGCCGACCCATTCCTGGACGGTGGCCTATGCGCCTTTCGACGACCCTGAAATTGCGGTGGTGGCGTTTGCCTATAACGGCGGTGAAGGGGCCAGCGTGGCCGGCCCGATGGTCAAATTGGTTTTGGATGCCTATTTTGAACTTAAGGCGATTGACCTGGCGGCCCAACAAAGCCCCGGCCAGTAGCTTTGCTCGTCTCGAATCAAAACTCACTTTGGGCGACTCTGCCCAAAGTGAGTTTTTTGTTGGAGGCGGTTTTAGCCTTTTAAGTCGGTTTCGATGGCCTTCAGCCGGTCTGCGGTCAGCACTTCGGAAGCGAAGGGCGCAATCTGGTTAAGGCTCATGCCCATCGCCATCTGAAGCTCGGGCGCGCCCAGCATTTCGGGGAGATGTTTTTCCAGGACGGCTTTCGCCTGCGGATCGGCAAAAATATCCTTGAGTTGACTGTCCAGGTCGAAGGTGCGCCCAGCCGCAGGGATGGGATCGCCGCGATAGTCGAACGCGGCCCGTAAGCGGATATCTGCCGACGAGGCCCCGACCAGCACCTCGAAGCGGCCGGCCTCTGCCACCCAGCCCGCAATCGACGGGTCGTAAAAGGCCAGCGATTGGCGATCCAGCGTCAGGGTGATGGTTTTGCATTCGCCAGCTGCGAGCGCGACTTTGGCGAAGCCTTTCAGCTCCTTCTGCGGGCGCACCAGGCGCGCCTCTTCATCGCGGATGTAAAGCTGGACGACTTCCTGCCCGGCGCGTTTGCCAGTGTTCTGGATGGTGACAGAAACCTGGATCTGATCTTGCGGCCCGTAAGAGTCTTTGTCCAGTTTCAGGTTGCTGTATGCGAACGTTGTGTAGGACAACCCGAACCCAAATGGAAAGCGCACGGCCATTTCCCGTTTTTCATAGTAGCGATAGCCGACAAAAATGCCCTCGCCGTAGAAGACTTTGCCGTTTTCGCCGGGAAAATTGATGTAGGCGGGGCTGTCCTGGTAGCGCAGCGGATGGGTGCTGGGCAGCTTGCCGGAGGGATTGACATCGCCGAAGAGCACGTCGGCCAGGGCGTTGCCGCCCTCCTGTCCGGGCAGCCAGTATTGCAGGATGGCGGCCACCTCGTCGGCCCAGGGCATCGAGACGGGCGAACCCGCATTGACGACCACCACCGTCTTTGGGTTGGCGGCCGCCACCCGCCGGATGAGTTCATCCTGCTTGAGCGGCAAATCCATGTCGGGGCGGTCGAAGCCTTCGCTTTCCCATTCGTTGGTCAGCCCGGCGACCAGCACCACCACGTCGGCTTTGGCGGCCAGTTGGACGGCTTCAGCAATCGGGTCGGCGGGCAGGGAGGCCATCAGGCCAAAGCGCAATCCGCGCCACATTTCCTTGCCCTGGAAAGAGTACTCAATCAGAATGTTGTATTTGCGCCCGGCTTCCAGTTCTTTGGCAGCCATTTTCTCGCGCATTTCTTTATCAGTGCGGCCAGTCCACTGATCGAGCAGTAGTTCGCCATCCAGGAAGAGCCGGCTCAGGCCGAGGCTGCCCAGCCCGAAGTCGTAGGAGCCGGATTCGGGCACGGTTAAAGTCCCGCTGAGTTTCACGGAGAAGGCTTCAGGGTTGGGGACGATGGTTTCGGTGTTGAACCAAGAGAAGTTGAAGCGGGCGCAGTCTTCGGTCAAATAAGCTGCGCCCGCCAGGTCGGGATTGGTGTAGGCCCGCAGCGTCAGGCCGGCTGAGCCGTTTTCAGATTGGAGCCAGGCCGCTTGTGCGCCAGGCAGGTTGCGGTGAGTCGGCGTCCCGATTGCGTAGCGGACGGGGCCCTTCGCGCGGGCTTTGATCCCATCGAGCGGCGTCACCAGGTAGAGGACATTGACATGGGCGCTGCCGCCGCCGACAATTTGCGCAAAAACGGCGTTTTCACCCAGGATAAGGATGCTTTCGGTGTTCTGGAGCGGCAGGCTGCCGTCATTTTTGAGCAGGACGATGCTTTCGGCGCTGGCGCGCCGCAGAATGGCGCGCTGGGCCGGATTGTTACTGTTTTGTTCGGGCTGGAGTTCGGGGTTTTCAAAGGCCCCGGCCCGCTCGAGGGTTCGCAGCATCCGGCGAACTTTGTCGTTCAGTTTCTCTTCGGTCATGCGCCCGGCTGCGAGCGCTTTTTGGACATGTTCGAGCTTGGTCCAACGGGCCGGGCCGGGCATTTCGAGATCGAGTCCGCTTTCGGCGGCTGCCGGGCTGTAAGTGCCGAACCAATCGGACATGACGATCCCGTCGAATCCCCAGCGTTCTTTGAGAATTTGATAGAGCGTATCGTCATTATCTGCCGCATAAACGCCATTGATGCGGTTGTAGGCCGACATGACCGCCCACGGTTTGGCCTTTTCGATGGCGATCCTGAAGGGTTCGAGGTAGATTTCGTGCAGGGGGCGTTCGGCGACTTCAGAACTGATCGAGTTGCGTTCAAATTCCTGGTCGTTGGCTACGAAATGTTTGATGCAAGCCCCCACGCCGTTCTTTTGCAGGCCATCGATATAGGCGCTGGCGATGGTTCCGCTCTGGAAGGGGTCTTCGGAATAGCACTCGAAGTTGCGCCCGGCAACCGGGCTGCGGTGAATGTTGACGGTGGGGGCGAGCAGAATGTGCGCGCCTTTGGCTTTGACTTCCTCGGCCAGCAGCTTTCCGACTCGTTCGACCAGTTCGGTGTTCCAGGTGGCAGCCAGGGCCGCGCCGCAGGGCGTGCAGGCGGAAGTAGGGCCGGCGCTGCCTGCTGCGCCGCGCGCACCGTTCGGCCCGTCTGTGACCTTGAAGACCGGCACGCCCAGCCGTTCCACTGGGACGCTGTGCCACATATCGGCCCCGGCCAGCAGGCTGACTTTTTCTTCGAGAGTCATTTGTTGAATCAGTTGTTCGATTTTTTCGCTCATGTGGGTATCCTTGGGGGAATTAATTGAATTTCTAATAATTGGAAAAACCTGAAGAAAATCTTAGCATTTATTTTACACGCGAACGGTTTATCTTAACATGCTCTTCCTAAGGATGTCGTAGTCCTTTGAGTTTGCCAGTGAACCCCCTTTTTTGTCAGGTCTCTGTTGCTCGACGTTTTATTAGGGTGACACCCAAATATGCACCGCGCTGGCGTGATTATGGTGACGCTGTAGCAGGTTTGCGCCGTTTGTCGCAAATTTGCGCCAAAAGCCTTGACAAAGACATCATTTGTTTGTATTATCAGAACGGATGTTCTTGTGAATACAAAACTCTCCACTACCGGACGGATCACCATTCTTTTGGGCAAACAGCAGGCCGAAACCGGCCAGCGACTCTCGCCGCGCAAATTGGCTGAGCAGGCCGGTGTGCCCAAGGATTTCATTTACCGGCTCGACGCGGGTCAAGCGCGACACATCGATCTGGAGGCGTTGGCAAAACTGTGTACGGCGCTCAACTGCCAGCCACAGGATATTTTGGTTTGGGAAAGCAAGCATGCCGAACCCGTTTGATCTCCTGCCGCTCAACCTGTTCAATGTGTTTGCCACGCAGGGGGTTATCTCGCTCCAGCGGCATTACATGGCGATTCTGCTACGCATTTACAGTCTGGCCGAGTTCAACCGCTTTGGGCTGACGCGGGAGGTAGTGCTGGATGAAATTATCCACTATCTGAAGGAAGCGAATGCTGAAGGGGAAATCGCCGCTGAAATGGCGGTACAAACCGGCCCTGAGTTGGATCCCGTTTCGATCACTGGTCAAAAATCCGAGGGGTTGTATGCCGCCTATCTCATCCGCCGCCTGGCCGAGACAGGCTGGATCGAGCGCGAGCAGCACGCCGATTACACCGAAACCATCATCCTGCCCGATTATGCCTTCACCCTGCTCGAAGCGCTGCGCGCCATTCAGGAACAAAAACCGCGCGAGTTCACCGGACAGCTCTATGCCGCACACCAACTGATTACTTCCGCCACCACCAACAAGGATTTTTCACCCGCCCTGGCCGTCACGCAAACGTATGAAAATGTGCGTCAGGTGGTGCGCGGTCTCAGCGAACTGAATCAAAACATCCGCCGTTATGTGGAGCGCGCCACCCGGCAAATCGATCCTTCAACGGGGCTCAGGACAAGCGTTGCCACCCTTTTGCGTCTGCAATTTGACGATTACACCCACACGCTCGGCCCCGCTTACCACGCGCTGAAAACTTCCGATCATGTTTCCCGCTACCGGCGCGATATCATCAACCAGATCGAAAACTGGCAGTTGGATGGCGAATGGCTTTCAGCCACTGCCCAGGAATTGGCCGCGCAAAGCCGCCTTTCCCCGGCCCAAGCCCAATCTGAAATCAGCCACTATCTGACCTTTATCTCCAACCAACTCGAAGGGCTGGACCCGCTCCTGGCCGATATCGACAGTCGCCATGCCCAGTACCTGCGTACGTCGCTGCGGCAGGTGCGCTACCAACTCGGCAGCGCGGACGGCAGCTTCAAGGACAAGCTGGTTTCACTGGCCAAGGGCTTGTCTGCTTTGCGCGCCGAGGGCCTGGCCGAACTTCCAAATGACGCTCCTGGTCTGCGACAAATGCCGGTCCGCTCGCCCGACGCGCGGAGTTTTTATACCCCGCCCCAACGCCGCGCGCCCTTCACCCCCGACGACATCATCCTGCCCACGCTAAATCCCGAAGACCTGTTGGCCTTGCACGCCGCCACCATGCAGGATGTAACGCAGGCTTTTTCGCCCGATAAAGTCAACCGCAGAGTCTTAGGCTTTTTCAACGGTCACAAACGCCTGAACATTATCGAAATCCCCACCGAAATCCGCCACGACCTGCACTGGTTGACCACCATCATCGCCTACGCCCACCATCCCGAAGTCAGCTACGGGCTGGAAGTGGTAGAGGGTGAAGCGGTGCGAGTGGGGGATTTCAAGGTGGCATCCTTCGACTTAATTCGTTTATAAACCAACTGCATATCCAAGATCACCAAATCACACAATCAGGCCTCTCATGTCCTTCTCTCCCGAAAGCATCCTCACCGACATCCCCGAAAAATCGCGCCGCGATGTGCCGCGCATTGTCAACCGCCTGCTCGGGCAGACTTTTCTTTACCAGGATGTGGAGACCGATAAAGACGATTATTACTTTGTTCATCGTCATCGCTCCGTGTTTGACGGGTTGCTCGAACTGGCCGGTTTCAGCCTGCTCCACGATGACTACCACCGCATCTTCCAGGCCGTCTCCGATTTCAGTTACTGTCGCGCCCGCTACAAACTCGATGAAAGCCTGATGATTGTCGTCCTGCGTAAACTTTACGAGGAGAAAATCGAACATCTCAGCCTGGCCAATGACCCGCTGGTGACGATTGGCGAAGTCCGTGAGGAGTATCGCACCATCACCGGCAAAGAACGCGACCTCGGCATCATTCAATACGAAGCCCTTTTGCGCCGTTTGCGCTCAATCGGCCTGATCGATACCATCGATGGCCGCTCCATCGATGTGCGTGATTCCGAATCCCGTTTGCGCCTGCGCGGCTCGGTGAAGTTGATTTTGCCGATCCAGTCGGCGGATGAGCTGGAAGCCTGGCTGCGTAAGTATCGGACGGGCGGGGACGATTCTGAAAATAATGAAGATGAAGGAATCCCATGAAACTCCTCACCCGCATCCGTCTCGTCAACTGGCATCTTTTTGAAAACACCACCATCAATTGCCAGGGAACTACCTACTTCATCGGCATCAACGGCGCGGGTAAATCAACCGTTCTCGATGCGGTCCAGTTTGCACTGGTTGGTGGGCAGCGGGATGTGCGCTTCAACCAGGCGGCGCTCAGCGGCGGCAAGCGCACCCTCGCCAGTTATGTGCGCGGCGAACTTGGCACTGAAGGCCAGCGTTATCTGCGCGCCGACGCCACCGGCGTGGTTGCGCTCGAATTCAAAAACCCGGATGGTACTTTTTTCGCTCACGGAGCCGTCATCGACGCCTACGAGGATGGCCGCAACCCGGATATTGCCTATTTCATCGTCCACAACGCCGCGCTGAACGATGACTGGTTTTTTAAATCCCCCGGTCAGGCCTTTGATACGCGCTCTTTCAAACGCCATCTCGAAAATTTCGCCCTGCCTGCCACTGCCCGCGCCCAGGTTTGGACTCGTCTCGAGGATTACCGCGTTAACCTGCTCAATCGTCTGGGGCAGCTCAAAGACACTTTCCCGGCCAAAATCGTCAAGGGGCTGGCTTTTAGCCCGCTGACCGACATCCGCTCCTTCGTTCACACCTACCTGCTCGATGAAAACCTGGTGGATGTCAAAACCCTGCAAGCCCAGCTCGAAACCCTGCGCCACTTTGAGAGTCTGGCTGCCAACGTCCGCGAACGGATTGAGCGTCTCAACGCCATCGACGAACTCGACAAGGAACGCGCCGCCAATCGCCGCCGCCGCATCACCAACACCTACGTCGCCCATCGCGCCCAGGCGGATATTTTCTTGAAGGAATTGGCTGATCGCCGCCTCGAACTGGATTCCGTCAAACTAACTCTCAGCCGCGCCGAACGAGAGCGCGACGACCTGACCCGCAGCCTGGTTTTTGCCCAATCGGCCCTGACTGACGCTGAAGTGGCCCTGCGTACCGACCAGACCGCCGTCCGCGAAAAGGAACTGCGCGAAAAAATCGCCGTTCTGACCCACGAACTGACCAGCCTGCGCCAGCGTAAAGCCGAAATCGACCATGCTCTGGCCTGCGAACTGGCCGACGCGAAAAAACTGCGCGGCTATCTGCTGGCGGACAAATTCGAAATCCCCGCCGCCCTCGAAACTTTCCTGAGCGAACACCCCATCACGGAACAGGCAACCCGCAATACCCAAGAAGCACTTACCGCCCTCGCTCAACTCTACGCCCGCGACGAAACGCTGCTTGCCGAAAAAGTCGCCGCCCTGCGGGCCGAAGCCGCCACTCTCGAATCCGACATCCGCAAACTGCGCACCGGCGACCGTGAAGCCAGCGTCGAGGCCGAAGCCCCCAATTCGGCCAAACTGCGCCGCCTGATCCGCGCCGAACTGGGATTGGGTGCCAACGAAGTCGTTTATCTGTGCAACGAACTGAAAATCCCGGATGATTCCTGGCAGGACGCGGTGGAGGGTATTCTTGGGATGAACCGCTTTGTGCTGCTGGTGCCCCCCGCGCAGTATGACGCCGCCATGCAGCTTTACCGCCAGAACAAAGCGACCCTGCACGGCGCAACGCTGCTCGATACAGCTTCCATCCTCAAGCATGAAACACGCAATACTCAACCCGAAACTCTTGCCGCGGAAGTAGCTACTGAAAACCCCGCCGCCAAAGCTTTCCTCAATCTCATCCTCGGCAACTACACCAAATGCGATAGCCTCGAACAACTCCGCCCGCACCGCACGGCTGTGACCCGCGAGTGCTTCGTGCGCCGCAACTACACCGACAGCCATCTCAACCCGCAGGTTTACAAGCGCTGGTTCATCGGTGAACGCGCCGTGCCGCGCCAAATTGAACAGCGCCAGGCCCGGCTGGATGAAATTGCCAGCGAGATGGTTCAACTCAATGAACGCGCCAACGCCCTGCGCGAACGGCTGGTTCTCACGCGCGATAAAATCCGGCCACTGGTGGAACTCGAAGCGGCGCTGCCCACTCTCAGCCGCCTTGCACCCCTTGAAACAGAATTGGCTGCCCTTACAAGCGAACTCTCCGGGCTGGATACCCGCTCGATGAACGCGCTCAAAGCCGAAGTGGAGAGTTGCCAGTCGGTGCTGCGCAAAGCCCAGGGTGAAGTCTCCGCCATCGAGCGCCAACTCGGCACACTTGAAGGGGAAATCAAACATCTCGAAACGGAAGTCATTCCCGGGTTGGAAAAATCCGCTGACGACTCGCTCCAAAGCGCAGAAAATTTCCTGGTTCTGGAAAATGCCGACCCTTCGACAAGCTCAGGGCAAGCTGACGAGACCGTCTCCGATGTCCAAAAAGAATACGAACGCCGCCGCGAACGCCAACCGCTCGAAGTGATTCTCGAAAATTCGACCAAAAAACAAAATGAATACCAGACTGCCGAACAGCGCTCGCGTGACCGCCTGCGCGAAGCCAAACAAGAGTATTCACTTCATTATGATTTTGGCTATGACGAAACCGAAACCGCAACCCGTTACACAGACGAGCGCGAAAAACTGGTGACCTCCGAACTGCCCAACTACGAAGGCCAAATCGCCCACCAGCGCGGGCTGGCCGAGCAGGAATTGGTTGAAAACTTCATCCATCGCCTGCGTGAACAAATCGAAGATGCCCGCCAACAATTGGCGCACCTGAACAGCACCCTGGCGCACCTGCGCTTTGGCGGAGAACGCTTTGAATTTATCAACCAGCCCGCGCCGCAGGTCAAACAGGTTTACGAATTGGTGATGGACAGCCAGCAGGTGATGGGCACGTCGCTGTTCGATTCGGATTTTCGACAGAAGCACCAGCAGGGTTGGGATTTGCTCTTTGAACGCCTGACCACGCACGACGATGAAAACATCGAACTGCGCGAATTGCAGGATTACCGTAATTATTTGCAGTACGACATCCGCATTCACTATCCCAACGGCGACCGGGCCTTGCTCAGCCAGATCAACGCCAAAAAATCGGGCGGCGAAACTACCACGCCGTTTTATGTGGCGATGGCGGCCTCCTTTGCCCAGGCTTACCGCCTGAACCAGCCGCGCCCCTCCGATACCATCCGCCTGGCGCTCTTCGACGAGGCTTTTGGCAAAATGGACACTGCCCGCACGGCCAGCGCACTCCAATTCATGCGCCAGGCCGGTCTGCAGGTGCTGCTCGCTACTCCGCCCGACAAATCCGGTTCACTGCTGCCGTACGTTGATAGCGTCTGCACCGTCGTTCGCAAAAACAATCACTCCTTTGTGATTGAGATTGACAAGAGTGAGATGATTGCCGAGTTGGAGAAGGAATAATGTTGCGTTTTCAGTGGGTTGAGTGATGGCAGAGATTACTTTTAGCCCGTCGTCTGATGTGAGGGTCGTGCTGAATGCTTTGCTCGATATTTTTGAACGTCGCACGTCCAAAGACGGAACCCAACCCCGCGTGGCCGGACGCTCAATCAAAGTCAACCTGACTGACATCGCTCTCCCGGCCTACTTCTCCCAATTCGATCCCCATGCTCGCTTCATCGCCAACGAACAATTCCAAACCCTGGAACGCGCCGGCCTGGTAAAACTTGTCTGGATGCCCGGTGAAAGCGGTCATTTGCTCGAAACGGTTATTTTAAAAGCAGAACAAGCAGCAGAACGGAACCTGTACCAACTGCTTCAACGTTCAGCCAAAACCGACCAACGTTCCCGCCTTGAAAACCTGCTGCTGGCCGATAAATTTCGTTTCAACGAGGATTGGCGCGCGCGAGCGCTCCGCCACATTCTCACCAACCTCCGCGCCGGGAAATCTCCTGCGCCCTTCAGCCTGACCGACACCGATCTGGACGCGGACCTGCTGACCGTTATGGAGGCCGTTCCGGCACTCCAGGTAGAAACTCCCTACCGGGTTTTTAGCGTCCGTATTTTCAACGACAGCAAGCGCCTCGAATCGCTCAAAAACCAGCTCGTCAGCCTGGCTCGTCTCGGCAACCCCGAATGGAAACATCTCCCCGCCGATGAAGTTTTACGTGAACTCAATCTGGTCGCCAACCCCAACTACCTGCACCTGGCCGGGAACTGGCAGCTCACCCTTGCCAGCGGAGAAATCCTCAGTCTCGGCGGCTTTTCCCCATCGCTTGGCTTCCCCGCCGCCCAAACCGCCAGCCTGCAAAGTGTCGAAATCCACGCTGACGCGGTTCTGTGCATCGAGAACCTGACAACTTTTCACGAATTTATTCGTTACAGCGGAACACGCAACCCGAACTATGCAATACTCTGCACCTACGGCAACCCATCTCCCGCCATTCGCCGCCTGCTGCGCCTGATTTCAGACGAAATCTCCATTTACCACTGGTCCGACCTCGATTACGGCGGATTCAACATCCTCAGCCAACTGCGCCGTTTTGTCGATGAGCGTATCCAACCTTACAGCATGGACATTGCCACGCTTGACGCCAACTACGAACGCTCTCGCCCGCTGACCGTTTCCGACAAAGCCAACCTGAAAAAGTTGCTTTTTCGCCCCGAACTGCGCGATGTTCGCCCGGTGATTGAGCACCTGCTCAAACGCGGAGTCAAGCTGGAGCAGGAGGGCGTGGAGAGCGATTGAATGAGCAAAAGCAGAAAGGTCAATGACTGAATGGCAGGTTTACCGAGCATTTGCGTACAGTTCCTGAACTGACGTTAAATAAAAACTCCCCAGAATTTTCTGGGGAGTTTTTGTGATTTTGTTATGCTGTTTGCGGAATAACCGCCGGCCGAAACTTATACCCATACACGATCACGCCGCGCTCGTCGCCGTCGTTGCGCATTTTGCGCGTCACCATCTCAACCGGCATCCCAATCTCAATCGGCTGCTCGCCCAGATCGGTCAGTTGGGCCGTCACCACCGGGCCTTCGTCCAGTTTGACGAGCGCAACCGTGTAAGGGGCCATCTCCTCAAAGCCGCTCGGGGCTTCGTAAATGGTGGAATAAGAGTAGACCGCGCCTTTGCCGCTAAAGGCAAAGGAGGTTTTGGCTTCGCCGCCGCATTCGGGACAGACATCGCGGGGCGGGAAAATCTTGACTTCGCAGTGCGGGCAAACTTCGCCCACCAGACCATATCGTTGTGCTTTTAATCGCCAGTGGCGTGCAATTTCCATTTTTTATCTCCTTGTTCAATCCTGATTTTATCCCGCGCTGCTATCAGGAACTATCAAAATTAATCCAATTTTTTCAGGATATGGGTGGCGGCTGTCGAGGCTGGCCCGCCAAGTGACTGAATCATGCCGTAGCGGATGCCGTTTAACTGGTTCGGGCCGGCGCTGCCCCGCAGCTGGGCCGCCGCTTCGACAGCCTGAACCACGCCCGCAGCCCCGCCGGGGTTGCCGCCCGCCTTGAGTCCGCCCATGGTGGCGCAGGGCAGCCTGCCGCCCAGCAGCAGCGCGTTTTCGGCGGCCATCTGCCAGCCTCGTCCGCGCGCGGCAAAGCCAGCTGCTTCAAGCGAAAGCGCCGCGAAAATGCTAAAGGAGTCGTGATATTCGAAAAAGCCGACCTGCTCCAGCGAAATTTCTGCCTGGCGCAGGGCTTTGGCGGTCGAAACCTGGACCGATTCGAAATGGAGCAGGTCATGCCGGTCGTGCAGGGCCAGCATATCCGTGGCAAGGGCCGAACCGGCAATCGCTACCAGCGGATGTGAAAATTGCCTGGGCAGGAGCGAGCGGCGGGTCAGAACGAGCGCGGCAGCGCCATCCACATCCGGGGCCATATCGAACAAGTTGAGCGGATCGCTGACCATGCCGGCCGCGGCGTAGGTTTGGGCGTTGATCGCCTTTTGGAAGAAAGCGCGCGGATTGCCCGCGCCGTGCGCATGAGCCGTCAGCGCAAAACCGGCAAATCCATCGGACGGAACCTGATATTCGTACATGTAGCGCCGCATCAGCAGGGCTGCCTGGCCGGCGCAGGTTAAACCCTGCACGGCTTCAAAATCGCTGTCAGAAGTGGTCGCAAGGGCCGCTTCGTTCTGGGGGCCGATCAAGTCGGTCATTTTTTCGACGCCCACCACCAGGGCGACATCGACCATCCCACTTTGGACGGCGAGATAACCCTGACGCAGGGCCGCGCCGCCCGAAGCGCCCGCCGCTTCGACGGTGACGGCCTCGATCCCGCGCAACCCCGCAAAATCGGCCAACAAAACGCCCAAATGGGCCTGGCTCGAAAGATTGGGCGCAAACATATTGCCTACAAAAAGAGCCTGGGGCTGTAAGCCGCCCGCGTCTGCAATTGCGTTATGGATGGCCTCGCTGCCCAACTGGCGCAGACTTTTATTCCAATGTTCGTTGAGGGCCGTTTGGCCGATTCCTGCAATAATGACTTCTGTCATGAAATGCCTTATTTCATCGTAATCTTGCCGCGATAGCGGACGTAAGTGGCATAGTCTATTTCGGTGCGGCGGGCGATGTATTCCTGAGTCTGGGTGGCTTTCCCGCGCCGGGCCGTGATTTTGTCGGTGACGGTGATGTCCATCGCATCCGAACCGGCCCCAGAGCCGAAGGAAACCAGCAGGATGCGGTCGCCCGGCTCGGCAATGTCGAAGATGGCCGTCAGACCGATAATGGCGGCCCCAGAGTAGGTATTGCCGATCGTCGTCACCAGCAGGCCGGGCGCAATTTGCTCCGGGCTAAAACCGAGGATTTGCCCGGCTTTCTGGGGGAATTTGGTATTCGGCTGATGAAAAACCGCCCATTTGTAATCTTTGGCGGTTGTGCCCATCTCTTCCATCATCGTTCTGCCAGCGGAGGTGATATGCTGGAAATAAGCCGGTTCGCCGGTAAAGCGGACGCCATGCTCCGGGTATTTCTGGTATTCGCGCCGCCAGAAATCAGGCGTATCGGTAACGTAGGAGTAAGTCGCGTTGATGGTTGCCAGGGCGTTTTCTGCCGGGCCAATCACGAAGGCTGCCCCGCCGGCCGCGGCGGTGTATTCGAGCGCGTCGCCGGGTTTGCCCTGGGCGGTATCCATCCCAATTGCCAGGGCATATTCAGCCATGCCAGAGCCGACAAAACCGATTGCGGCCACGATGGCCTCCGTTCCGGCTTTGCAGGCAAATTCCCAGTCGCCAGCCTGGATGTGCGGCACCGCGCCAATTGCCTCGGCCACGACGGTCGAGGTCGGTTTGACGGCGTAGGGGTGCGATTCTGATCCGACCCAAACCGCGCGCAGGTCGCTCGATTTTATCCCGGCCCGGGCCATGGCATTGCGGGCCGCCTCAATCGACATCGTAATCACGTCTTCATCCAGGCCCGGCACGGATTTTTCTTTAATCGGCAGTCCGCTGACTCTGCCGCCAACCCAAACGCGCGCAATTTCTTTGGCGGCAATTCGGTAGCGCGGCAGATAAGCGCCGTAGCCGATAATGCCGACCGGCCGGTTGGGTTTCAAAAGGGTAGTGTTTGACATAATCTCTCCTGTCAATCAGGTTTTACTTCCAGGTTTTTATAATTTCTTCGGCCCGGTCGATCCGGACAGTTTTTTCGGCGACCAACTGCGCCGCGAGCTTTTCAATTTGATCGCCAGTTGCCCCCGCTGCGACCGCCACCTGGCGGGCATGGAGCGACATGTGTCCGCGCTGGATGCCTTCAGTCGCCAGGGCGCGCAGGGCGGCCATATTCTGGGCCAGCCCGACCGAGACGATGATCTCAGCCAGTTCAGCGGCAGTCTTGATTCCCATCAGCTGAATGGCCGCCCGGGCCGCCGGGTGGACTTTGGTGGCCCCGCCGATGATGCCAACCGCCATGGGCATTTCAAGCGTCCCGACCAGGTTTCCATCTCGATCCACCCCCCAGGTCGAAAGGCTGGTGTAGCGCCCGGAGCGGGCCGCGTAAGCGTGCGCCCCGGCCTCGATTGCGCGCCAATCGTTGCCCGTCGCCAGGACAACCGCATCGACGCCGTTCATGATGCCCTTGTTGTGGGTTGCCGCCCGATAGGGATCCACCGCGGCGAAGGCATAGGCCGCGATGATTCCGTCACGGACGGTTTCGCCGCTGTAAGCCGGGAGACCGTTCTGGCCTGCAATTTCCAATTCTGAAACCGGAATCATACATCTGGCCCGCGCCAGGCGCTGGTCGGCCAGGTTCGACAAAATCCGTAAGTGGACTTTGCCGCCGGTAATTTCTTCCACGCGCGGGGCAAGCCGTTCGCAAGCGGTATTGACCGCGTTTGCGCCCATCGCGTCGCGCATATCGTAGATCAGGTGGATCACCAGAAAGGGGCCGATCGGCGATTCTGGGATGATGCGCACTTCGAGATCGCGCGCGCCGCCGCCAAATTTCTTCAGGATCGGGTCAATCGTATCGGCTTCGGCCAGCAGTTCGGCTTTTTTCTCGTAAAGTTTGAGTTTGGCTTCGGGCAGGTTGAGAATGTCGAGGACCTGCATCTGGCCGATCATCAGCGGATCGCTGGTCGTGGCCCGAAATCCGCCAGCGCTGCGGGTCAGTTTCGCCATGAAGGAAGCCCCGGCCACGACAGAAGGCTCTTCGACCGCCATCGGCACCAGCACTTCGCGGCCATTAACGACAAAGTTAAGTCCCAGCCCAAGCGGCAGGCTGTGCAGTCCGATCACATTCTCGATCATGTGGTCGGCGGCTTCCGGGGAGAGTCCGCCGCTCGTCCAGGCGGCCAGGATTTCGGGAGTCTGATCTGCGGCGCTGGCGGCCTGGGCCAAACGTTCGGCCAGGGACAGGTTGTAAAAGCCCGGGATGCGTGATAAAGCCATTTTTTATCCTTTAAAAACTTGTTTTTTCTTTACAGTTATTTTACAGATGGCTTCTGGCAAAACCTATCAACTTGTTCAAATCGGATGGATGCGGTAGAATATTTTTTACAAGGAGAGAGACATGCTTCTAACGCGACAGCAGTTGGAAGAGCGTTTGATTGCCCTGCATCAGGCCAGTCTGACGCTGGTAGACGATATTTCGATTGAATCTCTGCTCGAACGCATCGCCGCGGTGGCGTGTGAGCAGGGCAATGCGCGCTATGCCGCGCTGGGGGTCTTGGACGAGCACGGTAAACTCAAAAAGTTTATTTCAGTAGGGATGAGCGACGAGCAAATTGAGCGCATTTCGCACCCGCCGGTCGGGCGCGGCCTGCTTGGGGCGCTGATGAACACCGATCAAACCTTGCGCATCCCTGATATTCAGGAAGACCCCCGCAGCAGCGGTTTTCCGCAAAACCATCCCCAGATGCGGTCTTTTCTGGGTGTCCCGATTCGCTATGGAGATCTGCAGCTTGGCCAGATTTACCTGACCGAAAAACTGGATGCGCCCGAATTTAATAGTGACGACGAGTTAATAATCCAAATGCTGGCGGCTTATGCAGCGGTGGCCCTCCACAATGCGCGCCAGTACGAGAATTTAAAAGAACGTGACCGCGCCCTGACCCGCCGCAACCAAGATCTGGCTCTGCTTAACAACATCGCCGAAGCGCTGACTTCTTCTCTGCAACTCGACCAGATTTTGAATAAAACGCTGGCGCAGGTCATGGAATATCTAAAAGTCGAAGCGGGTGAGATTTTCCTGCTCGAAGAAGACAAACAAACCCTGCGGATGGTGCTTCACCGCGGCCAGGCCCCGGATGCATTTTGGAGCCGCGACCGGGTCCAGATCGGCGAGGGGATTATCGGGCGGGTGGCGGAGAGCGGCGAACCGATCCTCAGCCGCGATCTGGCGCGTGACGCGCGCCATGTCCGCCCGGCGGTCATTCAGGCCGGCTTTCGACAAATTGCCTGTATTCCGCTGACCTCTGGCAGAAACATCATTGGTGTTTTGAACGCAATCACGCGCAGCAGCCTGCCAATTGACGAACACGATGCCCAATTGGTGACCGCCGTCGGCAGCTGGGCCGCGCTGGCTATTGAAAATGCGCGCCTGCATGACGATGCCCGCCGGCTGGCCGTGCTGGAAGAACGCGACCGAATCGGCATGGACTTGCACGACGGCATCATCCAGTCGATTTACGGTGTGGGATTGGTGCTTGAACATGCCCGCCTGCTGGCCGACGAAGACCCCAAACACGCTGCCGAACGCATTCAGCAGGCGATTGGCAGCCTGAACCACACCATCCGCGATATTCGGACCTACATTCTTGATCTGCGTCCGCGCCAGTTGGGCGACGAAAATCTGATGGACGGTCTTAAACGCCTGGTGGTCGAGTTCCGCGCCAACACCCTGGCCGAAGCCAACCTGACCGGCAACCCTGAAGACCTCGAAAACCTGCCCAAAAGTTACTCGCTGGCCCTTTTTCACATTTGTCAGGAAGCCCTGGCAAACGCTGCCAAACATTCTGCCGCGAAAAAAATCGAAATCAGCGTCTGGAAAACCGCCGAGCGGGTCATGCTCGAAATCCGTGATAATGGCAAAGGTTTTGATATGCAGAAGATGAGCATGACCCTCGGTCACGGCTTATCCAACATGCACACCCGCGCCCACCAGGTGGGCGGTGATGTGGAATTATGCTCGGTATTGGGCGAGGGCACCTCTATCCTGGTGTGGGTTCCCAACGTGAAATCGCATTAACCTGTTGTTAATCTTTCTATTTCGTTTAGGAGTGTTCAAAATAAAGGTTTCACGGGCGGCCAAAGCACTTGCTTTGGCCGCTAAACTTTTTAACGTATATCTCGAAAAAAAACCGTTTTTTGGTGAATCAACCCCATATATGGGGGGGCAAGGAAGTCCCCAAGCCTCTCATGGCTGAAACCAATGTTCTATTTAAGAGCCTATTTGGGCAGGCGGGCCAAAACTTCCTTTAAGGTTTCACTATCTTAAAAAAAACAATTCTTTTAAGGTTGCGTAGGTTTGGCGTGTGGCAAAGTCTCCCTTCTTCTGCTAGAATGTGGGCAGTCAATTGCGGTAACTCCCACTTATCTCAATTTGATCCCCTCAGCAAAACACCGGCGTACAAGAACAAATTTACTGCGCCCTCTGCATTCAACGCAGAGGGTTCAGTTCCCCACACCTTATTGACAGGAGCAACATCTATGAATGCAGAGCAAGCCTGGCAATCCGTGCTCGGACAACTCCAAATGGAAATGCCGCGCGCCTCCTTTGATACCTGGGTGCGCGATTCACAACTGCTCAACATCGAGCAGGGCCTCGTCACAATTGGCGTCCGCAACGCATACGCCCGTGACTGGCTGGAGAACCGTTTGCAAAGCACTGCCACCCGTTTGCTCTCAGGCGCTTTAAACCGCCCGTTGGATGTCGAGTTTGTCGTCAGCAGTGGGCGCGATGCCAACCCCGAACCTGTTCCCGTTAACGAGGCGGGCGCGGATTCAGACTCCCCCGAAGCTGTTTCCGTACCCCAACGCTCCACCAGCCTCAACCCGCGTTACACCTTCGAGACCTTTGTGGTGGGGGCCAACAACCGCCTGGCGCACGCCGCCGCCCTGGCCGTTGCCGAAAAACCGGCCCGGGCCTACAACCCGCTCTTCCTGTACGGCGGCGTCGGGCTTGGCAAGACCCACCTGCTGCACGCCATCGGCAACGCCTGCCACGCACGCGGGCTGCGCGTGCTTTACGTCTCTTCTGAAGAGTTTACCAACGATCTGATTCAATCCATCCGCAGCCATACCACGCCCTCCTTCCGCGAAAAATACCGCTCAATCGATGTCTTGCTGATCGACGATATCCAGTTCATCGCCGGCAAAGAATCGACCCAGGAAGAATTTTTCCACACCTTCAACACCCTGCACGGCCAGGATAAACAGATCATCGTCTCCTCCGACCGTCCGCCGCGGGCGATGGTGACGCTCGAAGACCGGCTGCGTTCGCGCTTCGAGTGGGGTCTGACCGCCGATGTGCAAGCCCCCGATCTGGAGACGCGCACGGCCATCCTGCGCTACAAAGCCGAGAAAATGGGCCGCCAGGTTCCGAATGACGTTCTGGACATGGTTGCCCGCCGGGTTCAGTCCAACATCCGCGAGCTGGAAGGGGCCCTCAACCGGATTGTCGCCTTCTCAGACCTGAGTGGCGTGCCGCTGACGGCCAAACTGGCGGAAACAGCCCTGATCGACCTGCTGCCGCAAAACCGCAACATCCAACCCTCCAAGCTGATCGAATTGGTGGCCCAAGCCTGGAACACCTCGGTTGATGACCTGCTGGGGCGCGACCGCTCTCATAAAATTGCCGAACCGCGCCAGGTAGCCATGTATCTGCTGCGCCAGGAAACCGATGCATCCTTGCCTCAGATCGGCGCAGTTCTGGGCGGACGTGACCATACGACCGTCATGTATGCCATTGAGAAAATCAGCGACATCATCGAGCGCGATGATCGCCTGCGCAACCGCGTCAAACAAATTCGAGATCAGCTGTACGGCCACCTGGCAGCTGTTTCGTGAACGAAACCTTACCAAAGACTAAAAAATCCCATTCCAGGCGAACGGGATTTTTTAGTCTTTGGCGTTGGCCGGAAATTAGCACGCCGCGCACAAATTTCGCCCGTAGAGAATAATCTCGCCAAAAATATGACGTTTGTCCAGTGAGCTTAAGACGGGCTGTACTTCATCATTGTTGAGGGGGATGATAGAATACTTTCACAATTTAATAACCAGAGTTCCTGCCATCCGCGTGGATTGGCGGTCTGAAGGGTTGCAAACGATAAGGAGACTGCTTTTTATGGAACCAATTCGTGTCCTTCAGTGGGGTCTGGGTGCCATGGGTGGCGGGATGGCTCGTCTGATGCTCGAGAAATCGGGGCTGAAGATTGTCGCCGCCGTCGATGGTCGTCCAGATTACGTCGGCAAAGATTTGGGGGAAGTGCTTGGCGTTGGCAAGAAATTAGAAGTGGTTGTCACCAATCACCCCGAAGATGTTTTGAAAAAAGAAAATGTGGACATTGTCGTCATCGCCACCACTTCGTGGACGAAGGAACAGATGCCCGACCTGCGTAAAATCATCAGCGCGGGAATTAACTGCATCTCGATTGCCGAAGAGATGTCTGAACCGGCTGCCCAAAACCCGCAACTGGCCAAAGAACTGGACGAACTTGCCAAAAAACATGGCGTTACGGTCCTGGGAACGGGCGTCAACCCTGGTTTTGTGCTCGATTTGCTGGTGGTGACTCTCTCAGGCATTTGCCATTCGGTTGAGCGGATCGAAGCCTCACGCGTGAATGACCTCAGTCCCTACGGCCCGACCGTCATGCGCACGCAGGGCGTAGGCACCACGCCCGAGGCCTTTGCCGCCGGTGTGGCGGATGGCTCGATTGTGGGCCATGTCGGCTTCCCCGAATCGATCCGTATGATCAGCGACGCGCTCGGCCTGGGCGTCGATCGAATTGTCGAAACCCGCGAACCGATTGTCAGCAATGTTTACCGCGAAACGCCGCACATCAAAGTCCAAGCCGGGATGGTGGCCGGCTGCCGCCATATCGGAATCGGCTACCGGGGCGAGCAGGAAGTCATCAAGCTGATTCATCCGCAGCAGATTCATCCCCACCTTGAAGGTCAGGATACCGGCGATTACATCGACATCTACGGCCTGCCCGAAATCCACATGGCGAACAAGCCCGAAATTGCGGGCGGGAAAGCGACGATGGGCGTGGCTGTTAACATGATCCCGCATGTGGTCGCCGCCACGCCGGGCATGAAACGGATGATCGACCTGCCGACGCCCGCCGCGTTAATGGGCGCGAGCGCTTACCATCGGCGCGTCTCATAACGGATTTTGAAACGGATGCTTGAAGCGGTTGAGCGAGTTTTTTCCCCGCGCAACGTTTTGAGTGAGAACAGGATGTAAGGAAAATAGGAAGCGATATCCTTAATCCTTGCATCCTGTTCTAAATCTGATGACCGCTGAACCGGTTTTTGTCACTGCGTGAGTTTGTGACCTTTGTGGTGAAGGTTTTGAAGTTTGTCAAAACCACAGTCAGAACGAGGTGAAAATGAGCAAAATAGCACAAGGAACCTGGGTCGAGATCGAACAAGTCGTTCTCAAACCCGAAGAACGCGCTCCGACCCTGCCCGAAGATACCAAGCAGACGCCTTACCTGCTGCACGTCTCTGGTTTTCTGCAAGCCGCGGCGGAGTTGGGCCAGGAAGCGACCATCCGCACCATTATTGGACGCGAACTGAGTGGAACGTTGATAACAGTCCTGCCCAGTTACAACCACAGCTTTGGGACAACTGTTCCCGAACTGCTGACGATCGGGACAGAGGTGGAGCCATGAGTCGCGACATGTCCTTTGCGGCAGTGACCGCCCGTAAAAATGAAATCATGAAAGCCTCGCTTGGGATTGATTTCTCAGATTTCATCACCAGCCCGATTGCCTTCGACTACGAACGGATGATGACCGAGACCGGTTACAGCCACGCCGACATCGCCCGCATCCAGAGCGAGACCAAAGTGGGCAATACGCCGCTCTTTGAGCTGCGCAACCTGACCGAAGCGGTACGCAAGTTCGCCGGGCCGGGCAAGGGCGCCCGAATTTTTGTCAAGGATGAGGCCGCCAACGCTTCGGGTAGTTTCAAAGCCCGCCGGGCTTCGATCAGCGCCTACGAAGCCGCAAAAAAAGGCTACAAAGGCATGATTGCGGCGACGAGCGGCAACTACGGGGCGGCGGTTGCCTCCCAGGCTGCCCAGCGCGGACTGAAGTGCATCATCGTCCAGGAAGTTTTTGACAGCCGCCTGGTTGGCCAGCCTGAGATTGTTGAAAAAAGCCGGGCCTGCGAAGCCTACGGGGCCGAAGTCTTGAAACTCTCGGTTGGCCCGGAGTTGTTTTATATGCTCCTGCGCACCCTGGAAGAGACTGGTTTTTTCAACGCCAGCCTGTATACGCCCTTTGGCATCCGCGGGGTGGAAACGCTCGGAATTGAAATTGTGGAACAGGTGCGCGCCCGCTGTGGACAGAACCCGGATGCGGTCGTGATTACCCATGCCGGCGGCGGCAACCTGACGGGAACTGCGCGCGGCTTGCAGGCTGCCGGGGCGACTGAAACCCGGATCGTGGCCTGCTCGGTCGATTTGGGCGGCTTGCACATGGCCTCGGATAAGGACTTCAACCGCAAATCGTTTACCACCGGTCATACTGGCTTCGGTGTGCCTTTCGCCACCTGGCCAGACCGGGTGGACGTGCCCCGTAATGCGGCCCGCGCCCTGCGCTACATGGACGAGTATCAGCTGGTTACCCAGGGTGAAGTCTTTTACGTCACAGAACTGCTGACCAAGCTCGAAGGTCTGGAGCGTGGCCCGGCTGGCAACACCTCCCTGACCGCCGCTGTGACCCTGGCGCGTCAGATGGATCAGGATCAGATTGTTGTCGTTCAGGAAACGGAATACACGGGCGCGGGCAAACACCACAACCGTCAGCTGTCCTTTGCCCGTGAGAACGGCATCGAAGTCCGGCGCGGCGACCCGCAGGGAAACGTTCCCGGCAAAGCCATCGTCATCCCGGAGCGGCTCGAACAGGTTTTGGGCAAAGTCCAGGATATGGATAAACTGCGCCGGTCTTACCTGAAGAACGCGATCAAAGCCCTGCCGGTCGAGCAGTGGACGGAAACCGACTATGCCTTCCTGGCCGCCGATATTAAGGTCGATGTGGCATGGGTCAAGCAAAATGTGGCTCGATAAATCGTTATTCGATATTCGAAATTTGTGGTTATGCCATGTGTTTCCGGGTAGTGAACACCGATTATCGAATATCGTCAAATGAAGAGGTTATTATGACAACAGACGAACGAATTGCCCGGTTTGAGAAACGCCGGGAAGAACTCAAAAAAATGGACGACGCCCAACTCAAGGCGCGCTTCTGGCAACTGTGCGACCAGGCCATCGCGCCAATTGTGGAACTGTCGCAGACCCACACCTCCCCCTCCATCGAACGTTCGGTGCTGCTGCGGATGGGCATCGACAGCATTTCCTCGCATGGCGTGGTTAATCATGTCCATGAAGCCGGTTTGCTCGGCAAAGGCGCGGGACATGTTGTGTGGAAATTGGCCCAGAAAAACGGCAGCGATGTTCGCACTGCTGCGGCGGCCATTTTGGAGAACAAGGAAGTTCTGAACGGATTATTCTAAATAGCGCATGTCGCTGCGAGGCGGGCGACCGCCTGACGAAGCAATCTCCCGTTAAACGGGACTCTCTGACCTTCAGGAGATTACCACTCTGGGTACTCGTGCTTCGCTCGCCACAGAACGGCTCACTCGCAATGACATCGCCATTGGATAAGGAAAGCACAATGACCAAGCAACTTGACCCGAACAAGAAACTCGATATTGAAGAAATCATGCAAGATTTGGAACATTATCATCCGCGCCGCAAAGGTTGGGTGTGGCGCGAAGTGCCTGCCGAAGGTGTGGACATGGGCCCATTCCATTTTCGGGATATGGCCGAACCGCTCAAAAACGGGATCGGCTTGCCCGCTTCAAAATATTTTGACCAGATCGACCCCCAGCCCAGCTGCGTTGTCACCACTGAAATCGCCTCCGGCCGTTTCGAGGACGACATCCGCCGGATGAGAATGTCGGCCTGGCACGGCGCAGACCATCTGATGGTCATCCGCACGACCGGCCAGAGCCATATCGACGGCCTGATGGAAGGCACGCCCGAAGGCACGGGCGGCGTCCCGATTACCCGCAAGCAAATTCGCGCCAGCCGCAAGGCCTGCGATCTGATCGAAGACGAAGTCGGACGCCCGATTAATTTTCACAGTTACGTCTCTGGTGTGGCCGGGCCGGAAGTGGCCGTCCTGTTTGCCGAGGAAGGCATCAACGGGGCCCACCAGGATCCGCAGTACAACGTGCTTTATCGCAACGTCAATATGTACCGCTCGTTTGTGGATGCCGCCGAAGCCAAGAAAGTCATGGCCGGGGCCGGCATCTTCCAAATCGACGGCGCGCACAACGCCAACGCCACTGCCAAAGCCGGTTGGCTGGTCATGCCGGAACTGATGGTTCAGCACGGCCTGAACTGCGCCTTCTCCGTCGCCGCCGGGATGGACAAAGACCTGATCGGCCTCTCGACCGTTCCGCCGAACTCGCCGCCCGCCCCCAAGCTCTGGTACGACCTGCCCTACGCTGTCGCTCTGCGCGACTTTTTCTCGGAATACAAAATGCGCGCCCAACAGAACACGCGCTACATCGAAGCCGACATCGAGGAAGCCATCCGCACCCATACGGTCGATACCCTCATTTCGATGTTGACCAGCGCCGACATCCAAAGCACGATCACCCCGGACGAAGGCCGCAACGTGCCCTGGCATTACAACAACATTCGCGGCATCCAAACGGTTAAACAAACCTGGGCCGCGCTGGATGGAATCAAGGAATTGCTGACGATCAACCAGGCCGGCCCGCTGGGCGAGATGGTGCGTGACATCAAGGAACGCTCGATAGCCTTTTTGGAAGAAGTGATCGAAGTCGGCGGATACTTTGCTGCCGTTGAAAAAGGTTTCTTTGTCGATTCGGCCAAATACCCCGAACGCAACGACGATGGGATTGCCCGCGACGGCAAGGGCGGCGTTGGCGCGGACAGCCTGATCGAGCGCGACGCGGATTACATGGCTCCGGTCTGCGACCACTTTGGGAACAATCACCTGCCGGCTGGCCTGAACAAACCCTGCGATCTGATCGATGGCTGTACGCTCTGCAAACCGGAAAAAATTGTTTACATCGATGAACTTGACCCGGCTGACTCAGCCGACAAGCGCCTCGAACAAACCTACCCCTATCGCAAGGGCGGCCTGATTCGGCCCGAAGCGGAGTGGGCCGGGGACGGCGTGGTGCTGATGCAATTTGTCGTGCCTGAGGCCGAAGAGATTGCCCGTGAAGCCGCCCTCGAAATCGCCCGTAAAATGGGGCTGGACGATCCACAGGTGGTCAACCTGATGGTCTTGCAGGCCGCCGAAGGCTGTTTTGTCGAGGTCAAGGGCAAGGTCAAGTTTGACATCAAAAAAGCCGACCTGAAGATTCCGCCCAAAGAGATTATGCTTCCTGAAGACGAGATTCGGGCCGCCATCAAAAAACTTGGCTTGAAAGTCGTCGCTGGAACGGTCGGCGAAGACGAGCACAGCGTTGGAATGCGCGAAATTCTCGATATCAAGCACGGCGGCATCGAGAAATACGGCGTCAAGTATCACTATCTCGGCACTTCAGTCCCGCTCGCCAAACTGGTCGATGCCGCGATTGAAACCGGCGCGCACGCCATCCTGATTTCGACGATTATCAGCCACAACGATGTTCACCGCACCCAAATGCGGAAACTGGCCGAACTCTGCAAGGAAAAGGGCGTCCGCGACAAGCTGATTCTGATTGCGGGCGGGACGCAAGTCACGCGCGATATGGCCGCCGAAACCGGCCTGGACGCGACCTTTGGACGCGGCACACATGGCATCCATGTCGTCGATGCTATCGTGAAAAATCTCAAAGCGCGCGGCATAGTCTAATCCTGTCATTGCGAGCTGCCCTTCGACTTCGCTGGAGAACGCTCCGCTCAGGGCGGCTCGCAACGACACCGTTTAATAAGGTGTTGTTTTGTCTTCTCTCATCGAAATCCTGACGATCGAAGTCGGTTCCACGATCACCAAAGTCAACGGCTTTCGGCGGCTGCCGACGGGCGGATTTGAAGCGCTCGCCCAGGGTTTTGCGCCGACCAGCGTCAGCCAGGGCGATGTCGGCCTTGGGGTGGATGCCGCCAAGGCCGATCTGGAGTCGCGCTTTGGCCGGCCAATCGGCCAGCCGGAGACTTTTGTCAATAGCTCGGCGGCCGGCGGCTTGCAGATGACGGTTCACGGCCTGACCTATAGCATGACTGCCCGGGCAGCCCGCGAAGCGGCCCTTGGAGCGGGCGGACTCGTCAAAATGGTAACCGCTGGCGGGTTGGGCGAGTACGATCTGGATGAAATCCGCGAAATACATCCCAACATTATCCTGCTGGCCGGCGGCGTGGATTTCGGCGAGAAAGAAATCGTCCTGCGCAATGCCGAAAAACTTGCCAGCCTGAACCTGCCCGTGCCGGTTCTGTATGCCGGCAATTCGGCCATCCGCAAACCCATCCAAAAGATTTTTGAGCAGGCCGGCATCGAAACCCTGCTGGCCGAGAATGTTTTTCCTGAGGTGGATGTGCTCAACATCGAGCCGTTGCGCCGCATTATCCACGAAGTCTTCAACCGCCATATCATCCATGCGCCCGGCATGGCGAAGTTTGCGGAACTGACCGATTGGGGAATTTTGCCGACGCCCGGAGCGGTTTTGCGCGGGGCCGAGCTGTTCGCCGAGGAAATGGGCGATTGTCTCATCTTTGACGTCGGCGGCGCGACGACGGATGTTCACAGCGTCACGGCCGGCAGCCTGGAGTGGGCGGCCCGCACGATTGAACCGGAGCCGCACGCCAAACGAACCGTCGAGGGCGATTTGGGTGTCTTTATCAACGCCCATAACATCATCGAAATGGAAGGGCAGGCGGAGTGGGAAGCCCGTTTAACGGATCTGCAAGCCCTGCCCAGCACCGAACGCCAAAAAGAACTGACTCGTTGGTTGTGCGCCCGGGCGGTCGAGACCGGCATCAAGCGTCACGCCGGGGTCATAACGGATTTGTACACGCCGACCGGCAAGAAACAAATCGTCAAAGGCAAAGACCTGACAGCGGTTAAATGGGTCGTTGGCACTGGCGGCGCATTAACCCGCGTCGCGGGCGGCGAGGCCATCCTGCGCGGAATCTGTGGCGGGGCCGGTAAATATCTGCTGCCCGCGCCCGAAGCCCAAATTTTAATGGACAAAGACTACCGTTTCTCGGCCCTAGGCACCCTGGCGCAAGCCTATCCCGAAGATGTCAGGGCGACCTTCCGGCGGTGGGTGGAAAATGGTTAACCGTTATTTATCCTGTCCACTTGGTAATCTGGCGTCCGAAACGCAGACCCAAATAACGAATATCGCAGGGAGACCTTATGTACATTCGCAGCCCTCGGCTTGAAATTTACCCCGACCGGATTGAAGCCAACGCCCGCGCGGTCATTAAACTCTGTCACGAACACGGCGCACAAGTGGCCTGTGTCACCAAAGTCCTGAGCGCGCATCCGGCCCTTCTGCAGGCCCTGCAAGCGGGCGGGGCGGATATGCTTGCCGATTCGCGGATTCGCAACCTGCAAGCCGTCTCCAGCGTTGGCCTGGAGCTGCCGCTGATGCTTTTGCGCCTGCCGGCTCCCAGCCGCGCGGCAGAGGTGGTGGCTGCGGCGGATGTTTCGCTCAACTCATCCCTCGAAAGCATGACCCGGCTCTCACAAGCAGCCCAAATGCTGAACGTTCAGCATCAGGTGATCGTCATGATTGACGTGGGAGATCTGCGCGAGGGGGTCTGGCCGGAGCGCGCGCTTGAAGTGGTTCGCGGCGCTGCCAAACTGCCGCAGATCGAGGTGATTGGCCTGGGCTGCAACCTGGCTTGCTACGGCGGCGTCATCCCCACCCCTGAAAATATGAATATGCTGATTGACGTTCGTGACCGCTGCCGCAAAGCAACCGGTCTGGCGCTGAATGTCCTCTCTGGCGGCAATAGTTCCAGCCTGCCTCTGCTGGCCGGCGGCGGCATGCCCAAAGAAATCAATCACTTCCGAATTGGCGAAGCCATCATCCTGGGGCGCAACGTCCTCGACCGCTCTGCCTGGCCTGGGACTCGTCAGGATACGACCCGCATCGTGGCTGAAATTATCGAATTGGAATCGAAACCCTCCATCCCGATTGGGGAGCGCGGGCAGGACGCTTTTGGCGGCTTCACCGAATTTGTCGATCGCGGCATCCGCAAACGCGCCATTTGCAGCATTGGCCGTCAGGATATTGTAGTGGATGGCATTACCCCCGAAGACCCCGGCCTGATCGTGCTGGGCGGCAGCAGCGATCATCTCGTCCTGGATGTTGAAGAGGCCAGCAGCCCGCTCCGAGTCGGCGATGAAGTCGCTTTTTCTCCCAATTATGGCGCACTGCTGGCCGCAACCACTTCGCCTTATGTCCAAAAAGTGGTCCGCAAGGGTTGAGCTTTTTATCCGCCTGCCCGTTGGAAATTGGCAGGGCCTGAGGTAAAATAAACCCGTTGCTTTATAATCAGGAGAATGTCTGTGACCAGCACCCTTCAAAAATTACCGAACGAACCGATTATCGTAGACAGTATGTCTCCTGATTACAACCTTTCGGTCGAGCTGCCGCAGGCCCTGCCCAAGCTGATCGAAACCCTCGAACAACTGACCGAACCGGTTTTCTGGATTGTGGATGTCAGCAAAGTGGAAAAAATGAGCGTTGAAGACCTGCTGGTTGGCACAGACCTGCTGATCACTGGTCAAAATCCGCTCTATCGCCACCGCAATATCCGCGAAGCCATGTATGTGACCAACAACCAAATGATTCGCATGGCTGCCGCCGGGGTATCTGACGAATTCTTTGGCAATCTCAAAATACAGGTTTTCGAGACCCTTGAAGCGGCGTTGCAATACGTCCGCAAGCAGCCTTAGGAGTATCCCGCAGCGGGTGAGATTTTTACAAAAAGAGCCAGCCCGGCTCTTTTTATTTCCAAAATTCAGGTTCAGACAAGAAAGAGACCATGCTCTACCAAACTCATCTCAAAATCCACCTTGATCATATTCGTTTCAACCTCGCAGGCATCCGCAACGCGGTTGGGCCGCAGCGTAAAATTCTGATTGCGGTCAAAGCCAATGGGTATGGGCATGGTGCGGTTGAAGTCGCGCGCCTGGCAGAAACCTGCGGCGTGGATTGGTTGGGGGTCGCAACTGTCCCGGAAGGGCTGCAGCTTCGCAGCGCGGGGATTCAATTACCCATCCTGAAATTCAGCCCGGCTTTTCCTGAAGAGTTGCAAGCGGCTTTGCGGAATGACCTGACCCTGGCGGTCTGCTCCTTTGAAAATGCGGATCAGATTCAGGAGGCTTGCCGCCGTTGGAGAGGCAGCGCGCCGGTCCACCTGAAACTGGATACCGGTATGGGCCGGGTCGGTGTTAGCCCCGCAGACGCCCCGCGCCTGGCAGCTTACATCGAAAAACACTGTCCCGCTTTGCGCCTGGAGGGGATTTTTACCCACTTCCCGGTCAGCGATGAAGCCGACTCAACCTACACCTGCGCCCAGATTGAGCGCTTCAAAGCGACGGTCGCCGCCATCCAGACGGCGATAGGCCGCCCGCTGGAATTGGTTCACGCTTCCAATTCCGGCGCGGTGCTGGGGCATCCATCCGCCTGGCTCGACATGGTCCGCCCGGGCATCATGATCTACGGCTTTTATCCCGACCCCGGCACACCCCGCACCATCGAACTCAAGCCCGGCCTGAGCTTCCTGACGCGGGTCTCTTTCCTGAAAAAAGTGACGGCGGGCACTTCGATCGGCTATGGCCGCACCTGGTTTGCCCCGGCCGAGACCTGGATCGCGACCCTGCCGGTTGGTTATGCGGATGGGTTTAACCGGCTTTTTTCCAACACGGGCCGGGTGCTGATTAACGGAAAATCCTATCCGATTGTTGGCCGGGTCTGCATGGATCAAAGCATGGTCAACCTCGGGCCAGAGACGGACGTCAGGCTGGGAGATGAAGCCGTCTTAATTGGCAAAAGCGGCGACCTGGAAATCACCGCCGATGAATGGGCCGAGAAACTTGGCACGATTACCTATGAAATTACCTGCCAGATCAATAGCCGGGTGGAACGGGTTTACCAGGGCGGCCCGCCTTAGCGGCTTGAAGGGGCCTACCGGATGCCAAAGTATAAAATTGCAGGACGACCCGTTGACTGTGAACAAGTGCCAAAAGCACTACAAAGAACAACAGACCCATACTGAGCTTGTCGAAGCATCAAGTATATGAAGAAGCGGGCGGCCATTTACACAATGTTCTTGACACTACCGATACCAGCCCTTCACCTCGGCCTATTGAACACTGGCACACTGGACACTGAATACTTCCTGACTGACGCCCTCGGCTCCGCCGAAGGGCCAACTGAGCGACTCAACCGGCGCAGTCACCCTGGCGCGGACGTATGACCCGGAGCCTGCCCTGAGGGTAATGAAGGGGCGCGGTCTACACCACCAGCGGAGCCGGCTCCCGCGGCTACGGTTTCATCAATGAATATCACAGTCAAGCTAATTTACCTGCGCGTGCGAATATACACCTTCGACAGGCCGCTTCCCCCGGCTTGTCGCCGGGACAGGCTGTCCCGCGAGACCTGGAGCGGGAATGGCAAACTGTTATCGTACTCAGTCCAAAAGCCCCGCTCATTTCGAGCGGGGCTTTTGGATCGTTGCTTCAAACGGAATGCTGTATGGTAATCGAGGTGGACCTGAGGGGATTCGAACCCCTGACCTCCTCAGTGCGATTGAGGCGCGCTCCCAACTGCGCTACAGGCCCATCAACAAAGCCCAATGATTTTAGCTGAGGCGCGAGCGAATGTCAAGAAAACCGGCGGCCCAAAAATATGGCGTTCTCAAAGTTGGAAATGTCATTGCGAGCCGCAGTTTTTCGCGGCGTGGCAATCCCCTCACAGGATAGGAGATTGCTTCACCCGGCTGAAGAACGCCGGGTTCGCAATGACATGCCCTGTTTGTACCCAACAGTCAAGCGACTTTGAGAAAACCATACGGCCAATTTCAGGGCGCGCTTGTAGGGGGGAGAAATATTTTAGTCTGCAATTGCCGGGAGGGGCGCGGCTGCCTCGTTGTGATTTTCTTCCACGTTCATGATGGCCGGGATGAAGAATGCAGCGATACCGATCAGTAGGCAGACCATACCGCCAAAAATGTACCAGGTGCGAATGCCGATCAGGTCTGAAACCGGGCCGGCTACCGCCAAAGAAAGCGGAGTCATGGCTGTGGCCGCGCTCGTGGTCAGAGACATAACCCGTCCCTGCATTTCGGGCTTGACGGTGGCCTGGACAACAGCGTGCAGCGGCCCGTTGGTGATCGGATTCATGAATCCCATCACGGTCATGCCCACCAGGGCCAGCCAAAACATATTGGCCGGGGCCAGGCCGGTGGTCACTACGCCGATCCCCAGGCCGATAATCCCTATCATGGAGGTCACGATTCGTCTTTTGAAACCGCCCCAAATGCCCAGCAATATCCCGCCTGCAATCATGCCGGCCCCGAAAAGCGAATCGGTCAGGCCAAATTCGAGCGCGCCCAGGCCGAAGTGTTTTGTCACCAGCAGCGGCATGAGAGACCCGGCCGGGGTCAGCAGAAAGTTGATCAGCACCGCCATTAGCAGGATCGCCATTAGCCCCGGCCAGGCGGCGACGTAGGCCAGGCCCTCGCGCACATCCTGCCAGTAGGATGTCTTGTGTTCGCCAGCCTCGGTTTGTTCGCGGATCGGCTGCGGGATGGCGATCAACAAGAGCGGCAAAATCGCAATCAGCGCGGTGATTACGTCGATCATCAAAACGCCCTGGGTGGGAATCAGGCTAATCAGGACAGCCCCGGTGGGTGGCGCGACAATCGAAACCAGCCCATACAGGGTTTGTTGCAGCCCGGCCACGCGCGCAAGTTGTTCTTTGGGCACCATCAGCGAAGTCGATGCCGACATGGCCGGCCAGTGAAAAGCTCCGCCAGCCGAACGAATCAGCAAAATCGCATAAATATGCCAGATCTCGGCCAGATCGAACAGGAATAACCCGGCCAGGGCCAGGGTTGCCAGCGCGATCACTCCATCGGCGGCGATCATCACCAGACGCCGGTTCCAGCGATCGACCAGCGCGCCGACAAAAGGCCCAAGGACGACTTGGGGCAGCATCGCTACCAGGGTAGCCGTCGCCAGGATGGTGGCCGAGCCGGTTTGCTGGGTTAGATACCAGACCAGCGCAAATTGGACGAGTGACGAGCCGAAGATCGAAAGCGCCTGCCCGCCAAAAATGGTAAAGAAGCGGGCTTTCCAGTTCTGCTGGAATTCTGCCTGAGAGATGGGCTTGAAGTTCATTCTACAGAAACCTTTTCTTTTAAGCCAAAAATTAATATTATTTACTTATTCTATCAATTATTTTGTACTTGTCAATACGGAATTAAGTTTTTGTGAGTATTTTTTATGAAAATGGCTGTGCCGGATTGATTTTTCTAGCAGTCCACCTGCAAAATGGCCTCCACCCGCAGCGAACAGCCATAGACCGTGGCGATTGCAAAGGCTTCCAAATCAGACAAAATCGGGTTGATTTATACGCGCAAGTCAGGTATAACTTGGTTATCTATTCTTAACTCATTCAAGGAGAGCCAACCATGACCACCCGTACATCATTTGCCGAATGGAAAGGCAACTTAAAAGAAGGCGCTGGCACGATGAAGTTGGCCAGCGGCACATACGAAGGCCCGTTTACCTTCGCCTCCCGTTTTGAAGATGGTAAAGGCACCAATCCCGAAGAATTGATCGGCGCAGCCCAGGCCGGTTGTTTTTCGATGTACTTTTCGTTGCTTTTGACCAAGGCTGGTTACACCGTCGAAAACATCTCGACCAGCGCCACCGTCCACCTGGGCGAAGGGCCGACGATTACCCGGATCGAAGTCAAAACCGAGGCCAAAATTCCGGGCATTCCCGAATCGGAATTCCTTGCGCTGGCTGAAGACGCCAAGAAAAATTGCCCGATCTCCAAGGCCCTGGCCGGGCCGGAAATCACCCTCAGCGCAACCTTGCTCTAATTTTGGGCGGGTAATCAAAAAGACGCAGGCTCTTTGGCCTGCGTCTTTTTGATTACTGAATAATGGGCGGCGAGGAGGATAAATTACTAAGAAATCTGCCCGGCATACAACTTCCTGAAAATATCCCGGGCAAGTCAACGTATAATAGTTTTAATGGCTTTGGGCTGGAACTATCCCTGCGCCCAGGGCGTCTGAAGCCTGGAAGGAGATTCCACCATGAAAAACCGATTTTCTCAGCTGATGCGTTTCAAATGGCTATCTTTAGTGATTGTTGCGCTTGCGCTTATTCTCTGCCTGGTCGGGTTGGGGGCGCTCTTGCGGATTGCCCCGCCCGAAATTATCAATCTCACCCGCGCCACGCCTGTCCCCGTCCCGGTTAATACGGGCGCGGCGGATGGCCTGCCCGGCCCAGGCGAGCAAGGAGACCCCTTCAAGATGAATATTGAACTGAGTGAAGGACAACCGCCAGTAGAAGGATTTGAGCTTTTGCCCGCCTCTGCTGGAGACCCGCTGAATGAGGAGGAAATTGCCCTGATTCTTGCGCGGCTTTCCGCCCTTGGGCCGGCTGCCGTGGAACAGACCGAATTCAACCCGCCAGCCGACCTGCTGCCCCCGCCCCGCCCCGGACAAACCCTGACAGAACAATTCCCACCCACCGAAACGGCCGCCAGCCCGCAGCCTGGCGCGAGCGGCCCGCTCGAGGTGCTGCGATTCGCCCCACAGGGCGAAATCCCGATTGCCCCGTTTGTCAGCGTCACCTTCAACCAGGCCATGGTTCCGCTAACCAGCCTGGCCGGTCTGGCCGAAAAGGATGTGCCGGTCCTGATTGAGCCGGCTCTGCCCGGAACCTGGCGCTGGCTGGGCACCAAAACCCTGACCTTTGAATACGACTCTGATCTGATCGACCGCCTGCCCATGTCGACTGAGTATCGCGTTACTATTCCGGCGGGTACAAAATCGCTTTCAGGCGCTGAATTGGCTGCACCCGTCCGCTGGAACTTCAAGACGCCGACCGTTAAAGTGACTCAAACCCACCCGTATGATGCCCCCCAGCCGCTTGACCCGTTCTTTTTTGTGGCCTTCGACCAGCGCATCGACCCGGCGGCAGTCCTGAAGACGATCCAGGTCTATGCCGGCAACACGCGGGTCGATCTGCGCCTGGCGAGCGAGGCAGAACTTGCAGCCCAAACGACGGACTTGCGCGAACGTCAGCCTGAAGGGCGCTGGCTGGCTTTTAAGGCCACCCAGCCGCTTCCGGCGGATACGCGCGTCAATGTCACGATCGGCCCCGGAACGCCCTCCGCCGAAGGCCCGCTGCTGACGAGCGAGGCCCAGTCTTATAGCTTTTCGACGTATGCGCCCCTGCGGATTGAGGAGCATGGCTGTTCGTGGTATGGCGATAGCGATTGCCCGCCGCTGACGCCTTTCTTTATTCGCTTCAACAATAGCCTCGATCTGGAGTCGTTCAGCGAAGAGATGTTGACTGTCTCACCTGAAATTCCCGGCGTAAATGCCAATGCTTATGGCAATACCCTCAGCCTGCAAGGGGAGACGCGCGGGCGCACAACCTACACCGTGACTGTCTCCGGCAAAATCAAAGACGAATTCGGCCAGGAATTGGGCAGGGATGCCCGTCTGACCTTCCGGGTGGGCAGCGCCGCCTCGATCCTGGTTGGGCCGGAACAAAATTTCATCACACTCGACCCGGCCGCCAGCAAACCGGCCTTGTCGGTCTATGCCGTTAACTACAGCAGCCTGGATCTCAAAATCTACGCGGTTAATCCATCCGATTGGCCGGATTTCATGAAATACCTGCGCGAACGCTGGGATAAAAACCCGCCTGCCGTGCCGGGGCGTTTGCTCTCGAGCGATCCGCTGCGCCTGAACCTGCCAACCGATACCCTCAGCCAGGTCGATATTGACCTTTCTGCCTATACTCAAAACGGATTCGGCCAGTTTATTGTCGTGGTTACCCCGCCGAAAGGGATGATTGAGCTGGATAACAACCGCCGTCAGCGTGAGCGGCAAGCCGTGATCGCCTGGGTTCAGATCACGCAGATTGGCCTGGACGCGTCCTTCGACAATCAAAACATGGTCGCCTGGGCGACAGACCTCCAAAGCGGCGCGCCCTTGAGCGCCGTCCGCATCGAGCCACAAAAAGGCGCGGGCGCGACAACCGCTGCGGATGGCCTGGCCCGTTTCGACATCCCGGTTGGGGCTGTTTATTTGGCCGCCAGCAAAGGCAGCGATACGGCCCTCCTGCCGTACTCATCCTACTGGGGCACGGACGGTTGGAAAACCTACCCGCTCCAGGACGCGCTGCGCTGGTTTGTCTTTGACGACCGCGCCATGTACCGCCCGGGCGAAGAAGTTCATCTGAAGGGTTGGATTCGGAAGATTGGGGCCGGGACTGGCGGCGACGTCGGCCTGCCGGGCGCGCGGCTCGTCTCTTACCAGGTTTATGATTCTACCGGCAACGAGATTGCCCGTGGCGAGGCCCCGGTCAGCGCGCTGGGCGGTTTTGATTTCGCCCTGCAATTGCCGGAAGTCGTCAACCTTGGCCCGGCCCAGGTTTCCCTGACGGCGGATGGCGGCGGACAGGCCGGCCAGTATTCTCACAACTTCCAGATTCAAGAGTTTCGGCGGCCCGAATTTGAAGTGATCGCCAAAAACGAGACCAGCGGCCCGTATTTTGCGGATGGTCATGCGGTGGTCTCGGTCGAGGCCAAATACTACGCGGGCGGCGGCCTGCCGAATGCCGAAACGACCTGGACGGTCACGACCAGCCCCGGCAGTTATTCCCCGCCCAACTGGCCTGGTTTTACCTTCGGCAGCTGGCGTCCGTGGTGGCGTTATTATGATTTTGAAGACCTGCCCGGCGGCCAAGGCGGCCAGACTGAAATTTTTACCGCCAAAACAGATGCGGGCGGATTCCACTACCTGCGCCTCGATTTTGCGCAGGAAGGCGACCCGGCCTTCGACCCCAAACCGCTTTCAGTGCTGGCCGAAGCTAGGGTGATGGATGTCAACCGTCAGGCCTGGGCCAGCGCCACAACTTTGCTGGTTCACCCGGCAGATGTTTACATCGGCCTGCGCACGGAACGTTATTTTGTGCAAAAAGGCGTGCCGCTCAAAGTCGAATTTATCGTCAGCGACCTGGACGGCAAGGCTGTCAGCGGGCGGGCTGTCCAAATTGAAGCCGCCCGCCTGGAGTGGAAGTATCGCGCTGACGAGTGGCAGCAGGTTGAAAGCGACCTCCAGACTTGCGAGATGCAATCGTCTGATCAGCCCCAGACCTGCCAGTTTGCGACCCCGCTGGGCGGCACTTATCAGATCACGGCCCGCGTCCGGGACGAAAGCGGACGCTTCAACCAGAGCCGCCTGACGCGCTGGGTCAGCGGCGGCAGCATCCGCCCCTCGCGCAAGGTCGAGCATGAGCAAGTCACCCTGATTCCAGACAAGGAATCCTACCAGCCCGGCGACGTGGCCGAAATTCTGGTGCAATCCCCGTTTGGGGCCGCCGAGGGCCTGTTGACTGTTACCCGCGAGGGCATTCTTTCGACCGAACGCTTTCAGATCGACGCCAGCGGCGCGACCATCCTGCGGATTCCAATCGCCGAGGCGCACATCCCCAACCTGAACATCCAGATTGACCTGAACGGTTCTACCGCGCGCGTCGACGATAACGGCGATCCGCTCGAGGGCGTTCCCGCGCGCCCGGCCTACGCGCTTGGCTCGCTGACGCTGAATATCCCGCCCCTGGCGCGGACGCTCACGCTGGATATTGCCCCACAGGAGAGCAAGCTCGAACCGGGCGGCCAAACCAGCCTGACGCTGCTCCTCAAAGATGCGGACGGCAAGCCGGTTGCAGATGCCGAAGTGGCCCTGGTGGTGGTCGACGAGGCCATTCTGGCCCTGACCAACTACCAGATGGCCGATCCGCTCTCGGTTTTTTATACCAACCGCGCCTCGAACCTGAGCAGCCTGTACGCCCGCGCCAGCATTGTTTTGGTCGATCCGCTCGCCCTGGCCCAGGCTGCCAACGAAAAGGCCTCAGCCGATGAGCGCGTGTTTGGGCTTGGCGGGGCTGCCGAGATGCCCTCTGCTGCCCCAATGGCAACCCAGATGGCGTCTGGCGCAGCCGAGATGGGCGGCGCTGCGCCGCAGCCGATCCGCATTCGGGCGGATTTCAACCCGCTGGCGCTCTTTGCTGCAACAGTTCGCACCGCGGCGGATGGCTCGGCCCAGGTGTCGGTTACACTCCCAGATAACCTGACCCGCTACCGGGTGATGGCGGTCGCGGTCGACGAAACGGGAAAACGCTTCGGCGAAGGCCAATCGAATCTAACGGCTCGTCTGCCGCTGATGGTGCGTCCCTCTGCCCCGCGTTTCTTGAACTTTGGCGACAAATTTGAACTGCCGGTTGTGATCCAAAACCAGACCGATAAAGAAATGGTCGTGGATGTGGCCGTCCGGGCCAACAATTTGGAGTTGGGGCTGGCGGGCTTGCGGGTCAGCGTCCCGGCCAATGACCGGGTCGAGCTGCGCTTCCCGGCCAGCACGCTCATGGCAGGCACGACCACCCTCCAGGTGGCGGCGGTTTCGGGGAGGTATGCCGATGCCGCGACTCTTTCTCTGCCGATTTATACGCCCGCCACGACCGAGGCCTTTGCGACCTATGGCGTGATCGATCAGGGCGCAATTGCCCAACCGGTCCAGTACCCGGACGGGGTTTTCCCGCAGTATGGCGGGCTGGAAATTACGACTTCCTCGACCGCCCTGCAAGCCCTGACGGATGCCGTCCTCTACCTGACCTCTTACCCGTATGAATGCTCCGAGCAATTGGCCTCGCGCATCCTGGGGATTGCCGCCCTGCGCGATGTCCTGACCGCCTTCGAGGCCGAGGGCTTGCCCGAACCTGGCGAGCTGGAAGCGGCAGTTGTGCGCGACATCGAACGCCTGGCTGGAATGCAAAACCCGGATGGCGGCTTCCCCTACTGGCAGCGCGGATTTGAAACCAGCCCATTCAATACCATCCACGTCAGCCACGCCCTCGTCCGCGCCCGCCTGAAGGGTTTTGACGTGCCAGATGAAATGCTGCGGCCCGCGCTGGAGTATCTGCGCAATATTGAAAGCTACTATCCTTACTGGTACAACGCCAACACCCGCCGCACCCTGAGCGCCTACGCCATCTTTGTGCGTGACCTGGCCGGTGAGAGCGACCCGCAAAAGGCCGAAAGCCTGCTGCGCGAGGCGGGCCTCGAAAATCTCTCGCTGGATGCGATTGGCTGGCTCTGGCCGGTGATCGAGAACGAAACCCGCCTCGAGGAAATTCGCCGTTATGTCGGCAACCGCGTGGTCGAGACGGCCGGCGCAGCCAATTTCACCGTTGGCTACGACGACCAGACCTACCTGCTGCTGGCCTCCAACCGCCGCACGGATGCGATTTTGCTGAATGCCCTGATGGAGGATAATCCCGACAGCGACCTGATTCCAAAAGTCGTCAATGGCTTGCTGGCCCACCGCACCAAAGGTCGCTGGGGCAACACTCAGGAGAACGTCTTCGTGCTGCTCTCGCTCGACCGCTATTTCAATACCTACGAAAGCCAGACTCCTGACTTCGTGGCGCGTATCTGGCTCGGCGAGACCTACGCTGGGGCCGGGACGTTTGCAGGCCGCAGCACGGAGCGCGTCCAGGTTAACATCCCGATCCAGTATGTGCTCGACGAAACCGCTGGCGGAATGCAGGACTTAATTATCAGCAAGGATGGCGACGGGCGTCTGTACTATCGGCTGGGCCTGCGCTACGCGCCGACCGACCTGAACCTGCCCGCGCTCGACATGGGTTTTGTTGTCCTGCGCAGCTACGAGGCCCTCGACCATCCCGGCGATGTCTACCAGGATGACGCGGGGCGCTGGCACCTCAAAGCCGGGGCGCGGGTGCGCGTCAAAATCAAAATGGTCGCCGACAACCGCCGCTACCACGTCGCGCTGGTCGATCCGCTCCCGGCTGGGCTGGAAATTGTCAATCCGGCCCTGGCTGTCTCTGGCAGCCTGCCACAAGACCCGTCTGATACGACTACCCGCTATGGCTGGTGGTGGTGGGGCCCCTGGTATGAATACCAGAATATGCGTGACAACCGGGCCGAGGCCTTCGCCTCTTTGCTCTGGGAGGGCGTCTACGACTACAGCTACATCGCCCGCGCCACAACGCCCGGAACCTTCATTGCCCCGCCCGCCAAAGCCGAGGAAATGTACAGCCCCGAAGTCTTTGGCCGCAGCGCCAGTGATGTGGTGATCGTCGAATAAGCTGCTGTTTGACAGTTGTTGCCCGAAATACACAGAGGGTCGCGCCGCGACCCTCTGCCAAATGAAAGGACTCTCCATGCAAACCATCCCGCCCGAAGAAGCCGGTTTCTCATCCGAACGCCTGGCGCGCATCCCGCAGGCCATGCATAATTTTGTCGAACGGGGCGACCTGGCCGGAACTCTGACCGTGCTTGCCCGTCACGGACAGGTTTTACACTGCGCCACCAGCGGCCTGATGGACATCGAAAGCCGGCGTCCCCTCCAAGCCGACGGCATTTTTCGGATCTTCTCAATGACCAAACCCATCACCGTCACAGCCATTCTGATGCTGATGGAAGAAGGCCGCCTGCTGCTCGATGACCCCATCACAGACTGGATGCCAAAATTTGCGGAAATGCGGGTCTTTGTGGGTACAGACGGCCACTCGCTTGAGACGATTGCCCTGCAGCGCCCGATCACCATCCGCCACCTGCTGACTCATTCGGCGGGGTTGAGCTACGGCTTTGAAACCAACCATCCGGTCGATAAACTCTATCAGCGGGCCGGGCTGTTTGAAAGCAGATCGTCCGCCGATTTTATAGAGAAGCTCTCCAGGCTGCCTCTCGTCAGCCAGCCCGGTCAACGTTTCTGGTACAGCCTGGCGCATGATGTCCTGGGCTGTTTGATCGAACTGATCTCCGGCCAAAGTCTCGACCTTTTCTTCAGCGAACGGATTTTTAAACCGCTTGAGATGGGCGACACTGGCTTCTGGATTGCCCCTGAAAAACTTAACCGGCTCGTGACGATCTACGCTCCGCGCAAAGGCGGCGGCCTGAAACCGGCGGAAGAGCCTGAATTTAACCGCAGTGTCCGTCCGCTGGTTTTTTCGGGCGGGGGCGGCCTGCTCTCTACTGCCGCCGACTACCTGAACTTTGCCCAAATGCTGCTCAATCGCGGCGAATTCAAAGGCCAGCGGCTGCTGGGCCGCAAAACCTTCGAGCTGCTGACCACTCCGCACCTGCCTTTCCCGCCCGGCGAAATAGCCGCCGATCTCGGCTTCAGCATGGGCCTCGGCCTGGGGGTCTTAACCGACCTCTCGCAGGCCAACCGGCGTGGCTCGTTAGGCTCCTTCGGCTGGGGCGGGGCCGCTGGGACGCGCTTCTGGGTCGACCCACAGGAAGACATGCTCGGCATCCTGCTTGCTCAAACCCTGCCCGGTTTTTGGCGCGCACCGGATGTCTTTGAATCCTTAGCCTACGCTGCCCTGATCGATTAAAGGCGCTGCCAACCGGCGTTTCTTGTCGAAGGCCCGGCTTGTGGCGATCGGCGTCAGGCAACGCCTGAATTTTTTTTGCTAAAAAAAGAAGACCAAAGGCTCAGATTTTATGCTGTGACCTTGGTCTTCTTTTTATGAGCTTTTTGCGGCTGCCCTTGTGGGCGACCGCGAGAAATCTTTTCTGTGCTGAAAATTTCTCAGCACCCTGTCAGACCACTGGACGCGCAAGGCCCCAAATGGTTAATTCAACTCCTGCATCTGCGGCTCAAAATGGAGTTTGGCAAGCAATTCGTTGTACTCATCCGTCGTCAGCGGACGGTTCTTGCCGGAAATTGCCACCAGGGCCGCTTCCATCATGTTCGTGCCAAACGACCGGCCCTCCAGAACGGGTGTGCCGGTCACGAGATACTTGATGCCCGCTTTTTTGAAGAAGGCTGTGTCTTCGGGCGTGGTCGTGTTGGTGAAGATGATCTTGCCCGGCAGTTCTGCGGGCATGTGGCGTTTGATGTAATGACAATCCCCGGCGATGACGGTTGCCCAACGGAACCATTTTTCGCCCTTCGGAACACGCTGCTCCTGTTTTTCGCCGAGCGGATAAAGCCAGGCATAGGGCAGCCGCCCGGCAATCGGCATCAAGAGCGCGGCAAAGGTCTTCAGTTGGCTGGTTTTGCTAAGGATGATGGGGATTCCCAACCCAAAGAGCAGGTCGCCGAAGCGGGCTTCGTACCCGGCGGCGGGGAAACTGGCGGTCAGACCCCAGCGGTCGATCCCGACCGGCATAAAAACTTTACGCCCCATTTGGTTGATGTAATCGCCAAATTTTTCATCCATGAAGGCCGGGGCGCGCGATTCAAGCGTATTCTTGAGTCCCGCGCCATCGACCACGGGCGTTTTCTTGATGAAACGCACCATCGGCAGCACGGAATAGAACGGATACCATTTACCGTCCACCAGCGCGCCCAAATCGCCGCCGCCCATGCCGAATGCGTCCACTTTGCCATCCAGTTCTTTGTATTTTAATGCGGCGGCTTCCATGTCGCCATCCGTGCCGATCCGCTCGATTGTAATTTCCTCGCCAAGCAGGGTAAGCGTAACGGCTTTGTTGCGTTTGGATGAACCAATGCTGATACTGACAGCTCTCTTCATAACAATCTCCTGTTGGACAAGTTTTTTTAGGTTTGCGGATGCTTTTTTAGGGGATGATCTGGACGTGTTTTTGGGCACGTTTTGAATTGATAGAACTTGGCCTATTGGGTAATGCCCAAAATTAGAACGGGTATATCTATATCTGAAACGCCGCGCTGTTCGAGATCCCAGACGAATTGCTCAAAATAGGAAACACCGGAAGACATCTCCTCGGCTAATTCTTTGACTGGAACAATTTCTATGCTAACATCGATAAATCCCAGGTTGCGAAAAATTGTCATTTTGGCGCAAACGTTGTAGACCATGAAAGAATACTTGCCGAACTGCACTTCAACGCCGAGTTTGTTTTTGATGAAGTCCATTTCCCGAAAAGCGCCTTTTAAAGCTTTTGGCGCTTTGTATTGCTCGTGATAATACTGGGTTGGGTAATCGCATAAAACCCTTTTCTTTTCCCAATTCAATGCCAGGAAACCATCACCGATTTCTTTATTCAGTGAACGAGGGCTGTATAAAATCTTATCGTGCATGGTTTTTTCTTTGCTTGCCTTTGTTTTATGCTTTGCGGCATCTACGCTGGTTAAAATCTGCGTGATTTCATTCAATTCCTTCTCATATCTTTTTTGAACAGCCGCTGCTCCGCCATTGAAAGAATAAATACCGACAATTTTCATTTGCCATATTCCCCTGGTTCATCCAGCAGAGTACTCTGTCCATAATCTTTCCATTCCTCCGGGATTCGTGAAACTTTATCTTTTCCGGTCGGCTTATAGACTGGCGTTCCAAGTGGACGATAGCCCAGCGTACCGTTGAAGTAGGCCAGGATCCGTTTCCTGGCTACATTAATATACTCATTTTCTTTATCGCTCCCCATTGCGCGGCGATTATTCTTAATTGCCGCAAGAAGCGACGAACCCACCCCGGCAAATGGATCTAAGACCCAATCGTTTTCATTCGTCAAAGCCAGCACACAGCGCTCTACCAGTTCAATAGGGTACTGGCAGGGATGTTCTGTTTTTTCAGGATGATTGGCTTTTACATTTGGAATATCCCAAACTTCCTGCTCCCAATCTTGTAAAACTACTTCCCAGACATCCGAAGGATTCTTTCCCAAGGGATTACCTGAAAGTTGTCCTTTTTTCTCGCCTTTGAAATGGCGCTTTCCCGGATATTTGGACGGAATACGGACACTGTCGAGGTTGAATACATACTTATCGCTTTTTGTAAACCACAAAATAGTTTCGTACCGGCCAGAAAAACGCTTTGAGGCATGAAGTCCATGTCCAAAACGCCAAATAATTCGATTTCGTAAATACAAACCCAGTTTTTTGAATATGCCATAATACAAAATGTCTAGCGGATAAACTTCACCATTCTCCACAAAATTCCCCACTTGCCAACAAATACTGCCTTCATTTTTTAAGACCCGATACAGTTCAGTCACAATTTCAACTTGTTTTTCAAGATACTGCTCAATCCCAACCCGGCTTTCATAGTCTTTGCCGAGATTATAAGGCGGAGAAGTGATAATTAATTGAATGGAATTATCCGGAATTTCAGCCAGTAAATCTTTGATGTTACCGTTAAACAAAACAATATCGGAATCGCTTCTAAAATGACTGTCAATAGGTTTGGGGGTTTGAAAGAGGGGCAGACTCATAAGGTAATTTTACTCTAAGCAGCCGGCCATCTTGGCAGGAGGCCGGTGCTTAACAAAGATTTTATCTGTGATAACCGGGCAATCCGTTTAATCTGCGTTCTATTGTCTACGGGAACAAGCGCCGGGCCTTGACTTCGGCTACCGCGTCGGGCCGGTAGCGGTAGAGTTGGGCCGGACGGCCGTCGCCGGATCGGCGGTGGGGGGTTGCTTCGATGATGCCGGCCTCCAAAATGCGGCGGCGAAAGTTGCGTTTGTCCAATGTTTCACCTAGAATGGTCTCGTAGGTGTGCTGCAACTCGCTCAGGGTGAAGGCGTCGGGCAGCAACTCAAAGCCGACGGCAGTGTATTCCAGTTTGTAGCGCAGACGGCGCAGGGCGTACGTCACCATTTCGGCGTGGTCGTAAGCCAGGCGCGGGAGCTGTTCCAGCCGCAGCCAGCGCATATTTTCGAGTTCTGCGCCGCGCCCGTCCAGTGGAATCAGGGCAAAATAGACCACGCTCACGTTCCGTTGAGCCGGAATCCGGTGCGGGTCGCCGAACGTGTAGAGTTGTTCGAGGTAAATTTCGGGGGAGTGTGGTCCGCGCGAAAAAGCGGCCAGGGCGGCGGCTTCGAGCGATTGATCTGGATCAACGCTTTTTTGGGGCAGCCTCCAGATATCCGCGCTGTGAGGCGAGAGCAGCACCTGCAGGGCGTCTTCGCACAGGCTGAAAATGACAACGTTGACGTTTAATTCGATCGGCATCACGCTTTTATTATACCCCGGCGTGTTGCAATAGAAATAGAACGCGGACTTCGCCGGTTAGACAGTGTTGGACAGATTTTTTGAAAATTTGCCCAACGCCATTAAATCTGCGGCCTCCGCGTTCTATGGGTTTCCTAATACGAGCTGTTCGAGTGCGAAATTTCCAAATCGTTGACGCGCATGAAAGTTGGGGCGATGACGGCGGTCGGGTTGCGCGCGCCGTAACTGGCCGAGGTGTTGTTGACGGTTTGAGCTTGCGACATCCAGGCCACTTTCTCGCCGAAAATATCGAGCAGGCTTTGGGTGATGCGCACATTGAACGGGACGACGACCGAGCCGTCCTTTTTGAGCAGCAGCGCCCCAAAGCGCGAACTGCCCGTAATCAGCCCTTTGGACGGGTTGACGATGTTCATATAGTGCAGGTAGGGGATGTAAAGCAGGTCGTTCTCGCGCGGCAGCCCCACCAGCTGCTCAAGGCTGCTGACTTGCTCCTCGCCGCCCGCCAGCACGAGACTCTTGTGCATGACGGTGTGGCCGCTGGGCGCGACTCCGAACTCGTCGGCGTCGTCCTGGAACCAGGTAAAACCCTTGAAGACGCCTTGCTCCACAATTGGGAAGGGTTTGCGTTCCAGGCCGATCATATCACGCTGGAAAGGGAAGGTCTCGCGCCGGGTCGGGTCGTCACTCAGGTTGAATTTGTCTGAGAAAACTTTTTGGCCGGGCTTGTCTTCTCCAATGAACGAAAAGCCGCGCTTCATCGAGCCGCCGTTGAAGCCAACCCAGTTCATGATGCTGAGCAGGTCGCCGATGGCCGCTGCCCCAAAGACGATGTCATACTTGCCGACCGGGATTTGCTGGGCGAGTTCGTCCTGGTAGCGTTTGAGCAGGAAGGACAGCTCACGCTGCAGGCCGGCCGGGTTCAGGTCGCTCTTTTGCTGGGCGGATTGTTCGGCCAGCACTTCCCATTTCTTGGTTTGGTGTGAAAGCACCACGTTGATCTGGGCGTCAGAGGTCTTGAAATATTGGGCGTGTTCTGAGCGGGTGGTCATTTGGGCGGTGACGTTCGTGCCCGAAGCGAAGATGCCCGAGAGTTTGATATCGTCCGTTTCCAGGCCTTGAACGGCCTCGTTGAAATAGGCCAGGCGTTCTTCTCCCGTAAGCGAAGCAAGCTGAGGGTCGTACGCACTTTCGTCCCCAAAATCTTGCGCGTAGGCGGGATTGGTCGGCTGGTAGCTGAGCGGCATCGCGTGTTTGACCATCTCTGCGGCGATATCGAGGCCCTGCTTCATCTCTTCCAGCTTGGATAGGTCGGTGATCATCTCGTAAGTGGCCCGGCGTTTGCCGTCAAAGGCGGTGATTTCGAGCCGGATCAGATGTTCGTTGGTGTTAAGCGAAATCGCCGAGTTGGCAAAGCGCATCAGGTGGCTGTCTTCTTCATGGTAGAAAAAGCCCGCTTCGACACCTTTTTCAAGAGCATAAACGCGCAGGTCGCGCAGGGTTTGCAAAATTTTGTCTTTCACGGCTATTCTCCTATCCGTACGTTGTCGAAACGGCAGACCGGCACGCCGTGACCGAGTTGCATGATCTGGTTGGGTTGGCCTTTGCCGCAATTGTCCACATATTGCACTTGCCAGGTGGATTTGTCGCCGACGGCGGAGAGTGAATTGTAGAACTTGAGCGTATCGCCCTTGTAGGTTGAGTTTTTGACGACCTTGCTGATTTTGCCATCTTCGACCAGCCAGCCGATGTCGGTGGCGAAGTGGAATTGTTCGCGGTTCGAGCCAATCGACCAGCTTTTTTCGCCGTCGAGCAGAATGCCGCGCTCGGTCTTGCTGACGATGTCATCGAGTGTGCCATCTTGGCCGGGGTCAATGTTGATATTGGTCATACGTTCAATCGGGGCGCGGTAAAAGGCAGTCGCCCGATTGGCGCCGCTGCTGCCGCTGAAAATCGGACGGCGGGCGCGGGCATTGGCTTCCTCAACCATCTGACGGCCAGTGATTGCGCCGACCAGGATGCCCTTGTCGATCAGGAGATTGTCCTGGGCCGGGATGCCATCGTCATCGTAGCCGAAGCTGCCGGGGCTGTTGGGGATGGTGGCGTTGGCGCGCGCGGTCAGTTTGGGCGAGCCGTAGCGCAGTTTGCCAAAATCGTTGAGCGTAACGAAGGAGCCGCCCGCAAAGGCCAGTTCGTAGCCCAGAATACGGTCGAGTTCGAGGGCGTGACCGATGGTCTCGTGGGTTTGCAGGAACATGATGCCCGGCAGAAGGATCACCGAGCGCTCCTCCTGGGGACAGGCCTCGGCCACCAGAATCTCGTTCAGTTCGCGCACGATGCGCTCGCCATTTTCCATGAACATTTGCAGATCGAGTGTTTCCCAGCCGCGCGTTTCACCGATCCGGGCCGGGCTGAATTTGCGGCTGTGCATTTCTCCGTTTGAGTCCATGCCCATCACTTGAATGCCAGGGAAGACCTCGATGATGTTCTTTTCGATTTCGCTGCCTTCTGAATCGAGAAAGATGATCTGTTTGCGCATGAAGGTCATATCGGTGACGCGCTGCACGACCCCGGCCTGGTTCAGTTTTTCGTCCAGCGCTTGCAGGAAGGCGATTTTTTCAGACAAATCGACTTCAAACGGGTCGATCCGGTTTGGGCTGGAGAAAGAGGCCTGAATGGCGTCTTTCTCGGCCAGGCGCACCGGGAAGGTGACGCGCTCGGCGGCGACCCGGGCATTGTCGAAGGCCTTGTCGAACAGGCCAGCCAGGCCGCTCATGTCTGACGAGGCGGAAAAACCCCAGGCGCCTTTGTAAAGAACGCGCACGCCGACCCCGCTTTCCTGCGAGGCAGAGGCGTTCTTCAGGTTGCCGTTCCACATCGTCAGGTTGCTGGTTTCTTCGCGCGGATACCAGCGCGCATCCACGTATGTTGCGCCGGCAGATTTTAGTCGTTCAATCTGCGTTTTCAATTGAGTTTGTTGCATTTGAAAGACTCCTTCAATCTGGGTGAGTGAAAAATTCCATTGCAAGTTTAGACGATTATCTAATAGATGGCAAGGGCCGGATGTCACGACGAAAAGCATATTCTCAGAGGCTGGGAGGCGTTTTTCGGTGTCTGGAAACTATTTCTCGATCCCTTGTCGCGGGCGATCTGTCAATACAAATTCAGCGGCTGAATTTTAGTGTATAATTCAACGACTGAATTTTGATTATGACAACCCCTAACGATTCTTCCCACGATTTATCCCTGCTCGAAAATATCGAACGCGACCCGGACGTGACCCAGGCCGACCTGGCCACGCAACTCGGCGTGGCGGTCGGGACGATTAACTGGCACCTGAAACGGTTGGTTGAGAAGGGCTATGTCAAGGTTAAACGGGCGGAACGCCGCAAGCTGAAATATATCATCACGCCTGAGGGCCTGGCCCTGCGTGCGCGCCTGATGGTTGATTACGTGGAGCAGCAGTTCAATATGTATCGGCGCATTCGTCAGAAGGTCAAGGATGTTGCTGTCCAACTGCGTTCTGAAGGATTTGAACAGGTTGGCTTGCTCGGTGAAGGTGACGTGGCCGATATTTGCCGCCTGACCTGCCTCGAACAGGGGCTTGAAATTGTCAGCGATCCGTCCCTGCCAATCTTTGAAGTGCGTGGCCTGAGCGTGGCGCTGGTTCGGCCAGGAGAAAAAAATGACTGAGAGACATATCAATCAGTCATCCAAATTATTTTCAAATAAAAATATCAGTGCTGGCATGGTTGGAATGGGCGTCCTTTTGATGGGTGCCTCTTTCCTGGTAGACCTGCTGGGTCTGGGAAAGCCAGGACTTCAAGCCGCCCAGTTGAGTGGAATTTTGGTGGGGGGATTGCTCTCCCTGATTGGCCTTGGCGTTCAGGCCTTGCCCGATAATTCAAAAACAATCTGGCAATTTATCGCTGAAAAATTGGATGCCACCCTGAATTTGCCGGTCTTGATTTGGGTTTTGGCAGGCTTTCTGGTTATTTTTATATCCTATTTTGTGCGCCTGCTCTTTTTCGACGCTGGCCGGCAGTTATCCTATTTTGTTGATTACATTCCGCATCTGAAACCGATCGGCAACGATTTGCACTACAATTCCAGTGCGATTTCTCTCTGGCTGCGAGGCGCAAGTCCTTACGATCTGACCTATCATTTTTACCCACCTTTGTATCACCTTGTTTTTTCTCCACTTATTTTGTTTGGCCCCGAACAAAAATACGCCATCATGACGGGGTTGACCCTGACATCCTTCGGTTTGCTTTTTTTGTTCCCCTGGCGGGCAAAAATAAGCAACCCCGCCATCTTTCTCTTTTTTTTTCTGACCGGGCTGATTTCTTACGGGATGCAGTTTGAGTTGGAGCGTGGTCAATTTAATGTTTTGGCGTTATTGCTGGCATTTGGCAGCATCTGGCTTTTTTACAAATTGCCTTCATTTCGCTACCTGGCGTATGGACTATTAACCATTGCGGCTCACATCAAAATCTATCCCGGAATTTTTGCCCTGATGTTTTTTTCACACTGGCAAAACTGGAAAGAGAACTTAAAAACCGCAACCCTCCTGGGCTTCTTGAATCTGGCAGCCTTCCTGGCTTTGGGATATAAGATTTTCAAACAGTTTGCCCAATCCCTCCTCAATGAAAGTGGTAATCCGCTTTGGATATTGCCCGATAAGCAGCCCATTAATCACTCTCTAAGCGCATTTTTAGATAAGTTAGCCAAAAACAACGACAATGAAGTTTCTCAATCCTTTGCAAACTGGCTGGGGGCTTCTATCTCAGGGGTTGAAGTCGTTTTATGGGTCATCATTCTGCTTAGCGCCGCGCTTATTCTTTGGCGCACACTGCAAAAGCGGCCCAATCTGCTGCATGTCGATGTGTTCCTGTTGTTTATTCTTTTAGGGCATCTCTTACCCTCCGTCAGTATTGATTACAAACTGGTATTATTGGCTCCCGGGTTGGCCCTTGTTTTTGCCAACCATGCTCTGCCAGAGTTGAGATGGCAAAAATTGGTATTCATTGGTCTCGTTATTCTCATCAGCGCAGCCTATAGCCTGACCCTTGTACCCTATACTTACCGAAGTGGAATCGCTATCACTGCATTCCCAATGCTTTTTACTATTTTGCTGGGTTTGACAGGGTTAAATCTACTTAATCGCAATTGGGAGGATGCTCTATGAGCGCTGTTCAACACATCATCGTTAGCGGCGGGGCAGGCTATATCGGTTCATTGCTGATTGGGGAATTGCTCCGTCTCGGGAATCGCGTCACGGCGATTGATTCGCTCCTATATGGCGGCGAATCGCTCGTCCCGTACCTGCCGCACCCGAATTTTCACTTTGCCAAAGCGGATGTGACCGAACCGCGCAGCTTGCGTGATTCCCTGCCGCGCGCCTGGCAAAAGCCGGATGTAACCTTCCACCTGGCGGGAATTGTCGGGTTTCCGGCGTGTCAGGCAGTTGGCAGGCAGGCCGCCTGGCGCTATAACGTTGAGGCGACGAAGAATGTTTTCGAGCAGTCGGCCAGCCTGGGCGTGGAGCGTTTCGTGTTCCCGTCCACATACAGCAACTACGGCCTTTCGAGCGATGGCCGCCCGGTAACGGAAGAGTCGCCCTTAAATCCACAGTCGCTTTATGCTGAAACAAAAATAGCCGCCGAGCAGTTTTTGCAACCGGCGGGCGCGTTGATTTTTCGTCTGGCGACGCTTTATGGGCTTTCGCCGCGCACCCGCTTTGACCTGATTGTCAACCAGTTTGTACTGGATGCCTACGCCAAGCGTGAACTGCTGATTTACCAGCGCGGTTACTCGCGCTCGTTTGTGCATGTCCGGGATGTGGTGCGGGGCCTGCTGCTTGGCCTGGATGCGCCGCGTGAAAAGGTGGAAGGCCAAATTTACAACCTGGGCAGCGCGGACGGTAACTTTACCAAAGACCAGATTGTCGGTTTTGTGATTAAGCGCCTGCCAGAAACGATTGTCCAGTACAAAGACCTGACTTTTGGCGGCGATATGCGCGATATTACCGTTTCGTTTGAGAAAATTGGGCGCGAGTTGGGCTTTGGGGCCACGCTGACGGTTGATGACGGGGTGCGTGAGATTGTGAATGCCCTGCGCCTGGGGATGATTACCCACCCGCAGGCCGAGCAGTATCGCAATGCGAGGTTTATTGTGCAATAAGAACGTTGAACGTTTAACGTTGAATGTTGAAGGAAACGGACGATGGCTTCTGTCGAAAAATTTGAAGATTTGCGGGTTTGGCAGAATGCCTGTAAACTGGCAAACATGATTTGCGATTTTTCATCTGTCGGCGAGTTTGCGCGTGATTTTGGTTTGCGTGATCAGATGCGGCGGGCGGCGGTTTTGGTGATGTCGAACATCGCCGAAGGTTTTGAAAGCCGCACCCAGCCGATGTTTATTGAGTATTTGGGGCGCGCCAAAGCATCGGCAGGTGAATTACGTGCCCAACTTTACCTGGCTGTCGATAGAAACTACATTACCGAAGCCCAAATGCGACCGGCGCATGAACTGGCGCAAATTTGCAGCGGACAACTTGTGAAATTATCCCGTTATCTCGATTCACAACCAAATTCTCGCAGAATTAGCGAAGATGGAGAACTTTATAATGCCTGATATTCAACCTTCCAACGTTCAACCTGCAACTTCTTTTTGGCAAGGCAAGCGTCTGATTGTGACCGGCGGCGCGGGTTTTCTTGGCTCATTCGTGACTGAAAAACTGGCGGCACGTGGCGTGACCGATATTTTGATTCCGCACATTGAAAATTACAATCTGACTGACCGCGATGATATTAATCGTTTGCTGGACGACGCCCTGCAGCCCGCCGATAAAGTTCCGGCGCATCTTCAGCACAAGATGTTTACCCCTGCAACCGGCCCAGGGAGGCGGGGCGAACGTTCAACGTTCAACGTTAAACCAGAGAATCTGCTCGTCATCCACCTGGCCGCCAATGTCGGCGGGATTGGGGCTAACCGCGAGCACCCGGCGGAATTTTTCTACGATAACCTGATGATGGGCGTCGAATTGATGCACCAATCCTGGAAGCGCGGCGTGGGCAAGTTTACCGCCATCGGCACGGTTTGCGCTTATCCCAAGTTCACGCCGGTTCCCTTCAAAGAAGAAGACCTGTGGATCGGCTACCCGGAAGAAACCAACGCGCCTTACGGCCTGGCAAAAAAAATGATGCTGGTCCAATCTGAGGCTTACCGCCAGCAGTATGGTTTCAATTCCATTTTTGTTCTACCGGTCAATCTATACGGCCCGCGCGACAACTTCAACCCGAAATCTTCGCACGTCATCCCGGCCCTGATCCGTAAGGCGGTTGAGGCCAAAGAAAGCGGCGCGAAAGAAATTGTGGCCTGGGGCGATGGCTCGCCGACCCGTGAATTTCTGTACGTGGAAGACGCCGCCGAGGGCATCCTGGCGGCCACCGAGAAATACAACTCGTCTGACCCGGTTAACCTTGGCTCCGGCCACGAGATTTCGATCAAAGACCTGACCGAGATGATTATCAAAATGGTCGGGTTTGATGGCAAATTGGTCTGGGACACCGAAAAACCCAACGGCCAGCCCCGGCGCGGCCTGGATGTTTCCCGCGCTAAAGAACGTTTCGGCTGGCAGGCCCAGATGCCCTTTGAAGAAGGCATGCAGCGCACCATCGCCTGGTTTATCGCCAATCGGGACAAGATTCGATAATCGAGAAAGCGCTATTCGGTAATCGAGAAATCGCTATTCGATATTCGAGCATCGAATAACTAATATCCAATAACCAATCTCTAATCTCTAATCTCTAATCTCCAATCTCCAATACCCAATATCGACCCCTAAATATGAACGAACCCACCACCGTCTATATCAAAGCCTCCTCTGGCCTGGCCGCGCTTAACCTGCGTGACCTGTGGATTTACCGCGAGCTGGTCTTTTTCATGATCTGGCGCGACATCAAAGTCCGCTACAAGCAGACCGCCCTCGGCGCGGCCTGGGCCGTCCTTCAGCCAGTCCTGACCATGCTGGTTTTCACCTTTCTGTTTGGCAATATCGCCAAAATGCAAACCGATGGCGGCATCCCCTATCCGATTTTCTCGTACACAGCCCTGCTGCCCTGGGGTCTGTTCGCCACCGCGCTCAACTCGGCCAGCCGTTCGTTGACTTCCAACCAGAACATGATTACCAAAACCTATTTCCCGCGCCTGGTCTTGCCGATGGCCTCGGTTTTGGGCGGCCTGCTCGATTTTGCGATTGCCTTTGTGGTGCTGATTGGTTTGATGTTCTACTACGGCATCACCCCCGGCATGAACGCCATTTGGGCGCTGCCGCTTTTTACCCTGCTTGCCATCATCACGGCGCTTGGGATTGCCCTCTGGCTTTCAGCGATCAACGTTCAGTATCGAGATGTCGGCTACGCCCTGCCGTTTCTCTCCCAGTTCTGGATGTTCGTGACCCCAATCGCCTATTCGTCGAGTGTTATTTCGGAGCGGTGGCAGGTCGTCTACGCCCTCAACCCGATGGCGGGCGTCGTCAACGGCTTCCGCTGGGCGCTGCTTGGCGTTGGCAACCCGCCCGATCTGCTGATTGGCATCTCTGCCGCCATCTCCGTTCTGATTCTCGTGACTGGCCTGGTTTACTTCCGCAATATGGAAAGAACGTTCGCAGATACGATTTAACCGCTTGATAGCCGCTACTCGAAATTCGAATAACCGAATAACAAGTAGCGACTGTCGAATATCGAGATTTTATGACAATCGCCATCCATGTAGAAAACATTTCCAAACGCTATAAAATCGGCCTCGCTTCGCAGCGTTTCCAATATGGGATGCTGCGCGACGTGCTGGTCGATACTGCCAAAGCCCCCTTCCGCTTTGCCGCTTCGCTGTTTGGCAAGCAGCTTGCCGACCCTGGCCGCAACGCCGATTATATTTGGGCCCTCAAAGATGTCTCTTTTGATTTGGAAGAAGGCAGAGTCCTCGGCATCATCGGACGCAACGGGGCCGGGAAATCGACCCTGCTCAAGGTTTTATCGCGCGTGACCGAACCGACCCGCGGCTCGGTTTCGGTGCGCGGGAGAGTCGGTTCGCTGCTGGAGGTTGGCACCGGTTTCCACCCCGAGCTGACCGGGCGCGAGAACATTTACTTAAACGGAGCAATCCTCGGCATGAAACGGGCCGAGATCGAGAAAAACTTTGACGAAATCGTCGCTTTCTCCGAGGTCGAACAGTTTATCGATACCCCGGTCAAGCGCTACTCTTCGGGCATGTACCTGCGCCTGGCGTTTGCGGTCGCTGCCCATCTGGAGCCGGAAATTTTGGTCGTGGACGAAGTCCTGGCGGTTGGCGATGCTGAATTCCAGCGCAAATGCCTGGGCAAGATGAACGATGTCGCGGCCCAAGGGCGCACCGTCCTGTTTGTCAGCCATAACATGAGCGCGATCGTGCGCCTGACGCAAGAGTCAATCGTCATGCAGAAGGGACAACTCGTCAAACGCGCCCCGACCTCCGAAGCGGTGGATTTTTACCTGGCTTCGGGGCAGGCCCAGGCCGGCGAGCGGGTCTGGGAAGCGGACGAAGTCTCTGCCAATGCCGTTCCGTTCCGTCCGCTTTCGCTGCGCGTCAAAGATGGGCGTGGGGCGGTGGCCGACAGCCTGCGTTCGACCGAACCGATCACGCTCGAGATGGAATACCGCCTCGATGCGCCGATCACTGGCTTGCGCGTAGGCATTTATCTGAGCACAGTCCGCGGCGAGTACGTCTTCACCTCCTTCGATGTGGACGATTCCGAGTTGTACGAGAAGCATTCCACCCGCCAGGCGGGACATTATGTCTCACGCGCCAGCCTGCCTGCCGATTTTCTGAACGAAGGCCGCTACATTTTGGGTGTCAACGCCTCGTCCTTTGGCGTCAAGCGCTATTTTATGGACGAAAACGCCCTGGCCTTCAATGTCGACCCAATCGGCGCACCCGGCATCCACTGGGCCGAACAGCGTCAGGGGCCGGTCCGGCCACGGTTGGATTGGGTGATTGAAAATTTATAACGAAACTGTTATAATGTGAACAAGTCAAACCATTGGCAAATCCTGTTTTATGAAGACCGACGCGGAAAAAGCCCCGCGCTGGATTTTATCAATGCTCTCTCTGCCAAAGACCGCGCCAAAGTCAACATCGCCTTTAAGTTGTTGGCTGAATTTGGCACTCGGCTTGGAATGCCGCACGCCAAACGGATTGATGGCCGCCTTTGGGAGTTGCGACCAGGCGATAACCGCTTATTTTACTTCTTGCATTTGGAGAATCGCTTTGTGGTCCCGCACGACTTTCGCAAAAAGAGTATGAAAACGCCAGAAAAAGAAATCGCCATTGCGTTACGGCGCATGAACGAGTTATTGGAGGAGGAATAATGTCCCCTATTTCAAAAACCATCCTGAACAATTGGCAAACTCAACAAGCCCAAGATCCTGAATTTGTCGCTGTCGAGCATGAACTGGAGGCCGGCTACCAGATTGCCCGTCTGCGCATCCTGCGTGGTCTCACCCAGGCCCAACTGGCCGCGCGTGTTGGCACCCGTCAACCCTCCATCGCCCGCCTCGAAAGCGGACGGAGTTCTCCCAGCCTATCTTTCCTGACACGCATTGTCGAGGCCCTGGATGGCAGCCTGGAAATCCATATCGCGCCAAATGGGGCGAAGTAGAAGTCGTCCTCAATACCTTTTACCGGCGCACCCGGCATCCAATGGGCCGAACCGCGCCAGGGGCCGGTGCGCCCGCGCTTGGATTGGGTGATTGAAAAAGCGTAAAAGCGCTAATTCGATACCCGAATACCGAATGCCGAATATCGAATATCGAATACCGAATATCGAATACCGAATACCGAACTATGTCCATAAAAGACCTTCTCGCTAAAATCCCCTATACCGCCGACCTGTACGATGCGATTCGTCCGGTGCGGCCTCGGACGCGTTATAACCTGTCGCAACTGGAGAAGGCCCTTCCGGCGGCGGTCGAGCAAACCCGTCCGTTTGCAGAAAAAGCCCCGCGCGGCAAAAGGATCGTCCTGTTTGCGACCCTGCATTACTGGGTCGAGCAGGCGGCTATTATCGGGCTGGCCCTGCGCGGGATGGGACATCAGGTCACGATTGCTTATTTGCCCTACGGCGATTGGGACAAGGAAATCAACGGCTTCGACCTGCGCCGTCAGGATTTGTACACGCGCCGGGTGCTGAAGCCGCTTAAGGGGTTGGTGGATGTTGTTTCTCTGCTGGATGTCCCCAAAGCAGATGTCATTGCGAGCGAGCGCACTTCAGCGAGCGCGGCAATCTCCGCTCGACAGGCTAATTCTGTTAAACGGGAGATTGCTTCGGGGCAAGAACGGCCCCTCGCAATGACAGGCGACGCAATGACAGGGTTACAGGATGCCGTCGAAACGGCCTCCGCTTTCGATGTGATGTACACGCTTCAGGTGGAGGATTTCGAGCGGGATTCCGACCTCTACCGGCTGAGGGTAGCCCGCAACCGACAAGCCGCTTTGGCGGCGACCCGCTTTTTGCGCGAATCCCGCCCCGAAACGGTACTCGTCCCGAATGGCCTTGTGACCGAGTTGGGCATTTTCTACCAGGCGGCGCGCCAGCTTGGCCTGCTGACGGTCACGTATGAGTTTAACGACCAGCGTGAGCAGATCTGGCTGGCGCAAAATGAGATTGTCATGCGCCAGAACACGGATGGGCTGTGGGCGGCGCGTGGACAAACCCCGCTGAGTGAGAGCGAGCGTGAGCAGATCGCTGGGCTGGAGGATGCCCGTACCAGCGCCAAAAAATATGGCAAAGGTACGCGTTTTTGGCAGGATGTGGCCTCGGTCGGCGGCGAGACTTTGCGCGCGGACCTGGGGCTGGATGAACGCCCGATCGTTTTGCTGGCGACGAATGTGCTCGGCGACAGCCTGACGCTGGGCCGCAACATTTTTACCGCCTCGATGGCTGAGTGGATCGAGAAAACGGTCCAGTATTTTGCTGTCCGGGCAGATGTGCAGTTGGTGGTGCGCGTCCACCCTGGCGAGCGGCTGATGAAAGGCCCGTCGATGCTGGGCCTGATTGAGCGCACGCTGCCAGACAGGCCGCAGCATTTGCATGTGATTGGCCCGAACGAAAAGATCAACACCTACGATCTGATGAACATTGCCGGGCTGGGGCTGGCCTATACCACTACGGTTGGGATGGAGATGGCGATGCGCGGCGTGCCGGTCATCGTGGCCGGGCAGACCCACTATCGCGGGCGCGGCTTTACGTTTGAGCCGGCCACTTATGCGGAATATTTCGCGCTGCTCGATACGCTGCTGGCCGATTTGCCCGCCCACCGCCTGAAACAGGAACAGGTTGAAGCGGCCTGGAACTACGCCTATCGCTTTTTCTTCGACTTCCCGATTGCCTTCCCCTGGCGGCTGATGAAGTTCTGGCAGGATTTGGAAGTCTGGCCCCTGAGCCGGTTGCTTTCGGACGAAGGTCGGGCCGAATTCGGCAAGGCGTTTGATTATTTGGCTGGGGAACCGCTGAAATATTAGGTATCAGGGTTTAATTGTCAGGTATCAGATAAACCCTGATTTGACCTGATACCTGACACCCGCCACAGGAAAACCTATATGACTGACACCAAACAAAAAGTACGTGAGTTCTACGATGAAATCGGCTGGCAGCAGGAGGCGGACGGCAATTATCAGAACGCCCGCTACGAAGACCTGCGGCCTGTCTCGGCGGAGTACATCCACAAAACACGCCTGCGGGTCAACGCGGGCTTGATGCCAACCGGCAAGCTGCTGCTGGATGCCGGTTCCGGCCCTGTCCAGTATGACGACTACCTGAGCTATTCCAAAGGCTACCAGAAGCGCCTCTGCCTCGATATTTCGATCCAGGCCCTGCGCGAAGCCCGCCAGCGGATCGGCGCGCACGGCCTGTTCGTGGTGGGCGACCTGGCGAATTTGCCCTTCAAAGCGGATGCCTTTGACGGCGAAGTTTCGATGCACGCCATCCACCACCTGGCTGTGGACGAACACCCGCGCGCCTACGGCGAACTTTACCGGGTGCTGGCTCCGGGCCGGACGGGAGTCATTGTCAACGGCTGGCATGAACCGCTGCTGATCCGCATGGCCGAGCCGCTGATCGGGCTGATGCGCCGTCTTTCGGGCAAAAACGCCAAGAAGAAAAAAGATTGGCTGAATGAACAAGACCCGGCAGGGACGTTTGTCCGTAAAATGACACCCGCCTGGCTCAAACATGAAATCGGGAGCAAAATGCCGATTGAAATCCGCCCGTGGCGCAGCCTGTCGACCCGGCTCTTACGCTGGTTCGTGCATCCCAAATTCGGCGGCAGGTTGTTCCTGCGCTTCGTCTTCTGGCTGGAAGGCGCCTTCCCCAAGTTTTTTGCCGAAAATGGGCAGTATCCGATGATCGTGATTAGAAAGTAGATGAATAGAGAGTAGTAAAAATGCGAAAATACGAAAAGGTAAAAGCCGAATTTAAGCAAAACCTGCGGGAATTTGTGGGTACTTTGCAAAACCACATTTCCACTCCCAATGGGGAGTGGACTGTCAAAGGTTTTATTGATGTTTTTCGCAATATCTACACTATTTCAGCCGACACAAAAATCGTCTCGAAAATTCTAGAAATTCACCTGTTCCCGCGCTTGCTGGAATTTGCCCAACAAAACGGCTATTATATTGTTCTGGCAGAGCAGCAGAACTATTATCCCGATGTATCGTTTGTAAAGGCCGATGATGAAGCCATCAAGTTCGCAATGGATTTGAAAACCACTTATCGATTGATTGATAGTCCTGAATTTTGCAACGGTTTTACACTTGGCTCGCATGGCGAATACTTTATCAATCGCATTAGTCGAAAGAATATTCAATTCCCTTATGATGAGTATGCCGGGCATTTTTGCCTGGGAATTATTTATTCTCGGGTCGGTTCAGAAAAAGCTGATGAAACCCGGACTTTCCAACTGAATGAGTTGCAATCGATATCTTCGGTCATTCGAGATTTCCGGTTTTTTGTTGCCGAAAAATGGGAAATTGCCAGCGATAAGCAAGGCAGTTCCAATACCGCTAATATTGGCAGTTTAACCAAAGTTGCTGATATTTTGAATGGTAATGGCGTTTTCAAGAACCTGGGGGAAACCTGGTTTGATGAGTATTGGATGAATTACGGCAAAATTACCATGACAACTCCCGGCGGCAAAGTCAAAAAGATAACTTTACTGCGAGAGTATCTGGCTTATCGCGGCCTGGATTCTGCTTTGGCAAATCCAATGAGCAATAAACCATCCAGGAAAAAACGTACATGAGAATCGCGGTTCCGCCCCTGAAATGCCAGGGTATCAAAACTCACCTGGTTGAGTGGATTCTCGATCATGTTTCCCTCTCCGAAGGTGGGACATGGATTGAGCCATTTATGGGGTCGGGAGTGGTTGGTTTTAATGTTCGCCCGGCAAAGGCTATTTTTGCAGACACCAATTTGCATATCATTAATTTATACAACGCCATCAAAAATGAACAAATTACGCCAGGCATTGCCAAAGAATTTTTGGAACGGGAAGGCAAGCTACTGAGCGAAAAAGGCCAGGCGCACTATTATGAAATTCGGGAACGGTTTAATCAGACTGGTGAATCGCTAGACCTGTTATTTCTGAATCGCTCATCCTTTAATGGTGTCATGCGCTTCAACAAGAGCGGCAAATTTAATGTCCCTTTTGGGCACAAGCCGCAGCGCTTTGCCCAGGCGTATGTCACAAAAATCATCAATCAAATCCGGCAGGTTAGCCAGACGTTGAGCATGTATGATTGGCAGTTCGTTTGCGCCGATTTTCGTCATACACTGGCAGCGGCCACCGAAAAAGACTTGATTTATTGTGACCCACCCTATATTGGCAGGCATACTGATTATTTCAATGGCTGGTCTGAAAAGGATGAACAGGATTTATTCGATATATTGGCTGAAACCAAAGCCAGATTTATTATCTCCACCTGGCACAGCAATCAATATCGCAAAAACCTGGCTTTGGAAAAATACGCCAAAAACTTTACTGTTTTTACCCGTCAACATTTCTATCATGTTGGGGCCAGTGAGAAAAATCGTAATCCGATGCTTGAAGCGATTGTGCTAAACTACGACCCCGCCCCTCAGCTTGAAGCAATCCCCATGCAACAATTGGCGTTTTTTGATCAAAAAGCAGATTATAAGTTCCGCAAAATCATACCAAACCAAGATTTATAACGAAATGCCAAAATTTACTGATTCCACTTATCTCCAAACCGGCCAATGTCGCGAGGCGGGCAACCTGAACGTGCGGAACGTTCTGCCTCAGCGATTACCCCAATCCGTAGGGCTGGTCTCCAGGGGATGCTGGAGGCGCGGGCCGGATGGCCAGCTTTCGTCACCAAAGACTACGGGCTGTTTTTGGCGATAAAATAAAACCTTTCACCACGAAGGGCACACCTGTGTCTGCGCACAGTGCAGGCAAAGTAACACAACGGAAACCCATCAAATACTCCGTTGTGCCCCGTTGTTGCCGTCGTGGTAAAAAAACAAGGAGTACTCATGGACTGGACAAACAAAGTCATTCTCATCACCGGCGGCACAGGCTCGTTCGGCAAGAAATTTACCAAAATTTTGCTGGCTGAAAAGAACCCAAAAAAAATCATCATCTTCAGCCGTGACGAACTCAAACAGCATGAAATGCGCGTGGCCGGTTACAACGATCCGCGCCTGCGCTATTTCATCGGCGATGTGCGTGACCGCGAACGCCTGGTGCGGGCCATGCACGGCGTCGATATTGTCGTCCACGCCGCCGCGCTCAAGCAGGTCCCGGCCTGCGAATACAACCCGATGGAAGCCATCAAAACCAATATCATCGGCACCAGCAACGTCATCGAAGCGGCGCTCGATGCGGGCGTGGGCAAAGTCCTGGCCCTCAGCACCGATAAAGCCGTCAGCCCGGCCAATCTCTACGGCGGCACAAAACTGGTCGCTGAAAAACTCGTCATCCAGAGCAACGCCTACGCCGCCGGAACCGCCACGCGCTACTCGTGCGTGCGCTACGGCAACGTCGTCGGCTCACGCGGCTCCATCGTCCCGCTCTTCCTCAAGCAGCGTGAAACCGGCAAAATCACCATTACAGACGAACGCATGACCCGCTTCTGGCTCTCGCTCGAACAAGGCGTCCACTTCGTCATCACCTGCATCGAACAAATGGAGGGCGGCGAAGTCTTCGTCCCCAAAATTCCCAGCACCAAGGTGGTAGACCTGGCCCGCGCCATCGCCCCTCAAGCCCAAATCGAAATCATCGGCATCCGCCCCGGCGAAAAACTGCACGAAGACCTGCTCTCCGCCGATGAAGCCCGCCACAGCATCGAACTGGAAGGCATGTACGTTGTCCAGCCGGCCGAAGCCAGCTGGTTTGGCTACTCATGGAAAGACAAAGGCCAGCCCATTGCCGAAGGTTTCAGCTACACCAGCGACAACAACGCCGAATGGCTCGACGTGGCCGGCATCAAAAAATACATCGCCCCGTTTGAAGAAGCGTTTGCGAATGGGACATTGGAAGGATGATGTCATTGCTTCGGGCTGTCTTTCGACTATGCCGCAGACATGCCCTGGCACTGCCCGCCAGGGCATGTCTGCGGCTCCGCTCAAGACGCCCTCGCAATGACCACTTGCTATGAAGATTTTAATCAGCGGTGCCTCCGGCCTGCTCGGCCTCAATCTCTGTTTGATGAATTGGGACTCTCACATCCTGCTCGGCCTCGACCGGGGCAAATTGGATGGTACGCCCTTCGCGTTGATCCACGCGACTCTCGACGACCCGGCGGCTGCCTCCCGTTTAATCGACACGCTCAAACCCGACGCGGTCATCCACACTGCGGCCCTGGCCAATCTCGAAAAATGTGAAGCCGACCCTCAGGCCGCCCGCTACCTAAACGGAGAGATTCCCGGCATCTTGGCCGAATCGGCAGCCCGGGCTTCTGTCCGTTTTATCCACATCTCCACCGATGCGGTTTTCGATGGAACAAAAGACGGAATCTACACCGAAGCCGATGCTCCAAGTCCGCTGGGCGTTTATTCCGCGACCAAATTGCTCGGTGAGCAAAACGTCCTTTCGGCAAATCCTGCCGCCATCGTGGCGCGCGTCAACTTCTTCGGCTGGAGTCTCTCCGGGACGAGGTCGCTCGCTGAATTTTTTTACAATAAACTATCCGCCGGGCAGCCCTGCAACGGATTCACAGACGTTTATTTCTGCCCGCTCTTTGTCGGGGATCTGGCAGCGATCCTGGTGCGGATGCTGGAGAAAGACCTGGCGGGGCTGTACCACGTCGTCGGGTCGGAATCGCTCAGCAAGTTTGATTTCGGGGTCAGAATCGCCCGTCAATTTCGATTTGATGAAAAGCTGGTTCAGCCCCAATCCGTCGAGAAGAGCGGACTGACAGCCAAACGTTCCCACAATTTGCGGCTGTCTGTCCACAAATTATCCACAGATCTGGGCCTGCCCATCCCCGGCGTATCCACCGGAATCGAGCAGTTTTACACACAGTTTCAACAGGGTTATCCACAGAAAATGCGCACTTATCAACAGATTGGCGATTTGTAAGTGGTAAATGGTAATTACCAATCGCCAATTACTATTTACCACTCGGAGGAACTTATGGAAATCAAAATGGGCTCTCGTACCATCGGCCCCAATCACCCGACCTACTTCATCGCCGACATCGCCGCCAACCATGACGGCGACCTGGAGCGGGCCAAACTGCTGATTCGGCTTGCCAAAGAAGCCGGGGCAGATGCGGCCAAGTTCCAGAATTTTGACGCGCCCAAAATTGTCTCGGATTATGGCTTCAAAGCCATGAGCGGCGGACAGGTCAGCCATCAGGCGGCATGGAAAAAATCGGTGGTGGAAGTCTACCGGGCGGCTTCGATTCCCTTCGAGTGGTCAATGACGCTGGTCGAAGAGTGCAACGCTGTCGGGATCGATTATTTCTCCTCGCCCTACGATTTCACCGCGATTGATTTTCTCGACCAGTATGTGCCGGTTTACAAGGCCGGTTCCGGCGAAATAGACTGGATCGAAGCCCTCGAGCGGATGGCGGGCAAAGGCAAGCCGTTTTTCATCGCTACCGGCGCCTCGACGATTGGCGAGGTCCAGAAGGCGGTTCATGCAATTTTGAAGATCAACAAACAACTGGTGCTGATGCAGTGCAACACCAACTACACTGCCAGCCCCGACAATTACGATCACCTGCACTTGAACGTCCTCAAAACCTACGCCAGCATGTTCCCGGAAGTGATCCTGGGGCTTTCCGACCACACTCATGCGGTCGCGCCAGTCGTCGGAGCGGTGACGCTGGGCGCGCGCGTCATCGAGCGCCACTTTACCGACAGTAATAAGCGGGAAGGGCCAGACCATAAATTTGCGATGGACCCCGAAAAATGGGCGCGCATGGTTGCAGAAACGCGCCTGCTCGAACGCGCTTTAGGCTCAGCCGATAAATTCATCGCCGAAAACGAAGTCCAGACCGCAATTGTCCAGCGCCGCTGCCTGCGGGCCGCGCGCGAGATCAAAGCCGGTGAAACCTTGACGCGCGAGATGATCGACGTGCTGCGCCCGGCCACCCCTGGCGCGATCAAACCCGACCAGATCGAAAATGTGCTCGGCACGAAAGCCCTGGCCGATCTGCCGCTGGGCAAAGAACTGCGCTGGACGGATTTGGGCGCGTAAGATGCCCCAGTAAGCGGGCGCTTTTCCCTTTAACGTGTTTTTCCACATTTAACATTCTCAGGTATAATGTTTGTCAACATTAACGATTGTTTCTTAACAA
>JAVEWN010000006.1:0-75946 GCA_034004515.1 Anaerolineales bacterium
TTGATGGCGCATGGCGCGGGCCGGGGCGTATTCGGGCGAGTTGAGCCAAGCTTTGGCTTGTTCGGCAGACGGGAATTCGATAATCACCAGGCGCGAGGGACTCCAGCCGCCTTCGAGGCTTTCGGCCTGTGCCCCGCGCGCCAGGTAGCGCCCGCCGTAGAGGGCTGTGGCAGCGGCGGCCAGTTTTTTGTATTCTTCGTAGCCAGCCGGGTCGTTTACCTCGATATCAACGATGACGTATGCGGTCATAATGGATTCCTTTTCACGTTCTGAGCGGAGGCCCTGAGTGTAACGAAGGGCCGTAATCGAAGGACGTATTTGTAAACCGCTCTTCGACTACGCCTTCGCGAAAAGCGCGAAGCCTCCGCTCAGGGCTTGTTGATCGTAATTCTAAAGGTTTTCCAAATAATCAATAAACAATCTGACGCCAAAGCCCATCCCGCCCTTCGGGCAATAAGGCATTTCCTTTTCCGCGCCCATTACGCCGGCAATGTCGAGATGGGCCCAGGGCGTGGCATCGGTCACAAATTGCTTCAGGAAAATGCCACCAATCACGCTGCCGGCCTGGCGTCCGCCAGAATTTTTCATGTCGCTATCGTCACCTTTGATCTGTTCAAAGTACTCATCGTCCAGCGGCAGCCGCCAGAGTCGCTCGAAGGTGCGTTCTCCGGCGGCTATCAGCGCTTCGGCCAGCACATCGCTGGTGCTCAAAACTCCCGCCCGGACCGACCCCAGCGCAACCACCACCGCCCCGGTCAGAGTCGCAATATCGATCATGGCGCGCGGCTGGAAGGTGCGCTCGGTATAGGTCAGCGCGTCGGCCAGCACCAGGCGGCCTTCGGCATCGGTGCTGATCACTTCAATCGTCTTGCCATTCAGGGCAGTCAGGATGTCATTCGGGCGGTAGCCCTCGCCTGAGATCATATTCTCCGCGGCTGCAATCACGCCCACGACCGGGGTTTTGAGTCCCAGCCGGGCAGCGGCCATCAGCGCGGCGATGACGGCCATCCCACCGCTTTTGTCGTATTTCATACCGACGATACCATCGACCGACTTAAGCGAATAGCCGCCTGTGTCGAAGGTAATCGCCTTGCCGACCAGCGCGACCGGTTTTTCGCCAGTCGTCCCGCCATGTTCGAGGATGATCAGGCGGCTGGGCGTGGCCGAGGCCTTGCCAACCGCGACAATTGCGCCCGCCCCCAACGCTTCGAGCTGCTGGTCATCCAAAATGGTGCATTTCAGCCCAACCTGGGCCGCCAGTTTTTGAGCGCGTTCTGCCAGCGTAAGCGGGTTGATGACGTTGGCCGGTTCGTGCGACCACTCGCGCGCCAGGTTGGCGGCTTCGCTCAGGATGGCCGCTTTTTCGAGCGACTTCTGCAAACCAGCCAAATCGCCTGTAGAGAACAGGCTCAGCTGTGTTTCGACAGCTTTTTTGTCGGATTTATAGTGATCGAATTTGAAATCGCCGAGCAAAAGCCCCTCGACGAGGGCCTGCAGGGCGGCTTCGGGAGCCAGTCCCACGCTGAAAAGCGGAGCCAGCTCCAGCCCGGCCCTGTTTACTTCGTGCTTTGCCAGCCATTTGGCGAGCATCCCGCCCGCGCGGCGCAGCATTTCGGCGTTGATCTTGGCCTGCGGGCCGAGCGAGAGCACGGCCTTACCGTTCAACAGGCGGATATCGCCGGTTTCTTTGCCGGGGGTCTCAAGGGTTACGGTTTCAGGGGCAACAGTCGGGACGATGGTCAGCCCGGCAAAGCCGGTTTGTGGAGCGAGGGTTAAGGTGAGGGGCATTTTTGGGAGTCCTTTTTTGGGTTCTTTATTCAAGGTTAAGCAAAGGTTGAATTTCATATTGCCGAATTCTTTCTCTAGCTACATGGCAATATTCACGGCTTATATCAATTCCTATATATTTTCTTCCAAGCTGAAATGCAGATTTGCATGTAGTGCCACTGCCACACATAGGGTCAAGAACAATATCACCTTTATTTGTCCAGGAAATGATGTGATCCTTTGCTAGCGCGCTAGGAAAAGGTGCTGGATGGCCTTGAGCTTCTTGGTCTTCTGCTTTTTTGCCAACAACATATTCCCAGATATTACCTTTGATCTTTTTAGATTTGACTGGTTTAGCTAATTTTTCTCTTTTTTGCTCCCCCTTAGAATAGTTCTTATACGTAGTACCGTTTAATTCTAATCCAGCATGTAAACAATCAATCATTATAGGATTATGAGTTTTTACTTCTCCTTTGCTAAAAACAAACATATATTCAAAAATATTACTGTATCGCTTTCGATATAGTTGTGGAACAGGATTTTGTTTTTGAAAAATCATTGTGTCGTGAAGGTTAAAACCAATTTCTCTGAAATAGAGAGCTTGCTTAAAACTTGTTCCGGTTTCAGTTCTATGGATGGTTGCGTCGCCGACGACCCAAACTACCACACCCCCATCCTTAGTGATTCTAAATAATTCTTTTGCAATGTCTTCAAATGGAAAAACAAATCCTTTATATGTTCTCAAATTGTCATAGGGAGGGGAAGTTAATGTTAAATCGATTGCGTTTGAATCGAAGTTTTTCATTACCTCAACGCAATTGCCTTCAATAATTTTATTTATATATTCTTCCATTTTTTATTTCCTTGCGTTCATTCTATTTCAAATGCTTCAACATCTGCGACATCTGAGCGTTCTGATAGCACAAGACTTTTTAGCCCGGTAGCTTGATAGCTAAAGGATAAGAGACTATCGGTATATTTTGAATATAACTTTTCTTCACTGGAGTCGTGTTTGTATGCTTCTGGAATATTTCCACACAATCTTAGGTGGTCAATTAAAGTACCAATTCCCAGTTTCTTAACTTCTTCGCTTAACTCAATTACAAGACGTTCTGTATCACTTCCAAAATTTCCACTCAGTTTTTGAATTTCTCTAACCCAATAATTACGTCTTTGAATGGCTTCGATTGAAATCATTCTTATCACTTGAATTTCCTTATTGTCTAATTGATGAATACGATGCAACCATGATAGTGTAATCTGATACTCAAAACAAACCCAGCAGAAACAACTTCGACTTGCGCTTGTGCTCACCAAACCGGGGAACACATGAATAGATTTCAGTCCAGGTCGCGCGGTTCGGTCAGCAGGCGCATGCCTGTCAGAATTTCCCGCACCCGGCGCGGGGAGAGACGACCAATCCATTCGCCGAGTTGGGCTTTATCGACCGTGAAGATTTGCGAAACGAGAACCACACTCTGTTTGGACAGGTTGCCTTCGTTTTCATCGAGCAGGACGTTACCGGGGGCCTGGGCGCGTTTCAGGTTGGATGTCAGCGCGCAGACAAGGACGGTATTGATTTTGCTGGCGTTAAAAACATTGTTTTGAATCACGACATGCGGGTGACTGTAGCCCGGTTCAGAGCCTTGCGGCCCTTCCAACTCGACCCAATACAGGTCGCCTTGCTGGATTACCATTCTTCTTTCTCCAGCAGTGTGCGCTGCCCTTTGCGCATGTTGGAAAGGCGCGCCTCTTCCGCCGGGTCATCCTGGGCGGTGTAGGCCTGGTTAATTTCATCGAGCAAAGCCTGGTTCTGGTAAGCCCGGATAAATGACTCTATCGCCAGGCCAAACAAATGGCTGCGCGAAATCTTCATCTGTTCGGCCAGGGCCTCGGCCTGCTCGAACAGTTTTTTCTGGATGGAAATTGCGGTCTTAACCGTATTGGTCATTTGTTATACCTTCTTTATACTTTCAGCATAACACGAAGAGCTTCGCTAAAACAAAAAGGGCAGAAACAACTTCGACTTGCGCTTGTATTCTGCGAAACCGGGGTAGCGCGCCAGGGATTTGTCTTTTTTGAGCATGTTCGGCAGCCAGATAATCGCCAGGTAGAGCGCAATCACCGCCAGCGGAATCCAGTGGATTGCCAAAATGCCAAAGCCGAGATAAATCAGCAGTTCGCCGAAGTAGTTGATGTTGCGGACTCGCGCCATCAGGCCGTCCTCGATCAGGTGGCCGGGATTGTATTTGAGTTGGACATACTTTTGCATGTCGGCGGCGTAGTGGAAGAAGATGCCGAAGGTGTAGAGGCAGACCGACAGACCAAGCAGCCAGGCCGGGGCTTGCACGTTCTGGGAAGTGATAATAAAAGGCGCAATCCAGTACAGGCTCAGGCCGGTCCAGGCATACAGGCCGAAAAACCAGCCTTTATCTTCTTCCCATTGCCGGTCGGGGAAAATCTGGCTTTTGAGCGCCCATAAAATGCCATACGTGCCGTGCAGAGCCAGGTAAACCCAGGCGGTCGGGTTGTCCCATTGCCGAAACCAGGCCATCAGCCCCAAAATAACAATAAAAGTAAGCGCTTTGTGGCTATCGATAAAATATTTTTGTTTCATGGGCCAGTTCCTTCCTCCCAATTGTACCCTCACCCAGCCGCGCAGGGCGTCAATCAGCCAAAATTCGATGGCGCGCGGCAGATTTCATCTCGCTCGTTCTGAAGAACGAGCGAGTTCTACTCCCGGAAAAAGAGCATGTTGGAGTAAAATAAAGGAAATTTTTCGGTCCCTGTAGACAAAAGGAGAGCACATGTATCACACAATTATTATCGCTGGAAACGTTGGGCGCGACCCTGAAATGCGTTACACCCCCTCAGGCCAGCCCGTTACCTCGTTTTCCGTCGCCACAAATCGCCAGTACACCAGCAGCAGCGGCGAATCTGTCAAAGAAACGATCTGGTTCCGGATCACCACCTGGGGCAAACAGGCTGAAGTCTGCAACCAATACGTCAAAAAAGGCTCAAAAGTACTCGTGGAAGGCCGCATGAATGCCGACCCAGCCACCGGCGGGCCGCGGGTCTGGACTGCCCAGGATGGTTCGCCGCGCGCCTCTTTCGAGGTGACCGCCAACAACGTGCGCTTCCTCTCAGGACGCGATGAAACCAGCAATATGGGCGGGGGCGACATGGGCGGTAACTTTGTCGGCGCGCCCGAAGAAGATATTCCCTTCTAAGCCTGTATACTGATGACAACTTGCCGGGCGGCAGGTTGTCATCTTTTTTAGGGAGATAAGATGACTGAAATCCAAAAACCCGGCCCCCGGCCAACCACATCGCTGGAAGTTCCAAGCGAGCTGCAGTCCGTCTACGCCAACCTGGTGCGCATCGCCCACTCTCCCGCCGATATGGTGCTCGACTTTGCCCACCTGCTTCCGGGCGAATCGCGGGCGCGGATCGGGGCGCGCATCCTGATGTCGCCGCTCAGCGCCAAACTGCTTCACAAAGCCCTCGGCGAAAACCTGGCCCGCTACGAAACGGCCTTTGGCGAAATCAAAATCCCATCCGCTTCCGCCTCGCTCGCCGATCAGCTCTTTAAACCGTTTAACCAGCCGCCAGAAGCCCCGTCTGGGGAGGAAAAGCCCTAAAAGCGGTTCCAAAGGAAAACCATGCAGAACTTGGAAGAAATTTCAGAACAAATCCGGCGCACCTTCGACGCCCGCACGGCAGCCCGCGACCAGGCCCTTGCTCAGGCGCGCATGCTCACCCGCCACTGCTCACAGGCCATTCGAGCGGTCCACCGTGGAGAAGAAGAAGCCATCCGCGAACAGCTCGAACAGGCCAGCCAACTCGCCGGCAGCCTGCGCACCAGCCTGCGCGATTACCCCGACCTGTATTACGCCGGTTACACCCAGGATGCGCTCAAGGAATTTGTCGAAGCCAACGTCACCTGCGCCCTGATCCGCGGAGAAACCCTGCCCGGCCCCGACGATCTCAAAGCCGAACACGCCACCTACCTGAACGGCCTGGCCGAAGTAGTCGGCGAGCTGCGCCGGCGCTGCCTCGACATCCTGCGCCACGGCTACTCTGACGAAGCGGAACGCCTGCTGACCCAGATGGACGACATCTACGCCGTCCTGGTCACGATGGACTACCCGGACGCCATCACGAGCGGCTTGCGCCGTCAAACCGATATTGCCCGCAGCATCATCGAAAAAACGCGCGGCGACATCACCTTCAGCCTGCGCGGCGGACATCTGGCAGACGCCATCGCGCGTTTAAGCACCCAGATCAGCGGTGAAAATCCGCCCGAGGCCCCGGCCCTGGCCCGCTTTGGAGAATAGGAAGACAAAATGGCGCGCGGCGGACACAAATATCGCCTGATTCTATATCGGCATTTGCTTGGGCGCTGGTGGACGCCAATTTTTAGCATCGGTCTGACCCTGCTGCTGTTTGTCGGCATCTTGTGGGGCGCGGAATGGTACTTTAGCGAGGCTCCCAATCCGTTGATCAAGCTGCCAGATTTCAGCGGCGGCGTTCTGCTGGTGCTTGGTGGCATTGCGATCCTCTTCAGCCTGTTTCTATTCAGCATTCGCAACTTTGCCTACATCCAGCTCTTTGGTGATCATTTCAAAATCATCACGCCCTTCCTGCGCCTGAAAGTCTCTTACAAACGCATTAACCGCGTTACCTCCTCTGAATTCTCGGCCCTTTTCCCACCCAAAGCCTTATCTTCCTGGCAGCGGCAAATGATTGGGCCGCTGCTCTCGCGCACAGCCAACGTCGTCCATCTCAATAAATCTCCGCTCTCGCGTTTCTGGCTGCGTTTCTTTCTTTCCCCTTTCTTCTTTTACGATAAGACTCCGCACTTCGTGCTGCTGGTCGAAGATTGGATGCGCCTCAGCAGCGAGTTGGATAGCGCGCGCGTCTCCGGGCGTATCCAGCAAAAAGGGAAGCCAAAGCCCAAGCTAACGCCTGGCCTGCTGGATGACTTGAACAAACACCTTAAGTGACAGGCGTCATACTCAAACTTATGAATTACGTCACCAATAAAAAGTGACATCCATAGCTGGACGAGCAATGCCCAAGCAGGTATCATACCAGCAAGAGATAGAGCGATAGCTCATACTGTCTCCTCCTTTGGCGAATGCCTCCACTGGGTCCTCCCCCCGGTGGAGGCTGCGCTTTAAACACAAAACTTCCGAGGCCTTGCAGCCTCGGAAGTTTTATTTTGCTGAACGGGTTTCCCTACTCGTACAACGTGGCGGGGATGGCAACCGCTCCGCTGTAAGCATAGTTCTCGTGGCGGGGGGAACGGCGGGCCGCGGCGCGTTGTTCGCTGCGCCAGGCATCGATCTTACGCTGCACATGCGGCGCAAAAAAGCCTGCGTAACGCTTCTGCAGCTCGGGCAGGCGCCAGTCGTTGCCGGTCACGCTTCCACGGCAAGTACGCGCGCCGCAGTTACAAGGGAACTCATCGTACGGGAGCGTATCGCTCATTGCATAATCAAAACATACTTCTTCGCCGGGATGTATATTACGCATTGCAACCAGTGCTATCTGCCCCGAAAGCCCGGCATTGGGATTACAGGAGTGGTTGACATAATCACCTTCCCCGATCGGGCGCGGCACCAGGAAGTGGTTTTCTTCCACCTGGATGCACAACGTCTGTTCAATTTCAGGAAGGGTAACAAAGGCGTCATATTCGTACACGACACCCCCGAAAACGGCTACGAGCTCGCCTTTTTTTAAAGGCTGTTTGGCAAAAATGCCGTTTCCGTTGCCATCGGCTCTCGGGCGGCCTTGCAGCTTAGGTGACAGATGAGTACTGAGATGCTCTGACATTCATACAAATCCCTTTCTTTTCGAGTTAAAGATTGACGGCGTCCCCCCGGATGGCACCGGGCAAAACGCCAGAGGCGTTTAGTGTACAACAAATAACCAGACTGTAAAGGTTAAAAAGACCTGAATTTTTTATTCCCCAACACACAAAAAAAAGTCCCTGCCGCAGTGGACAGGTCTTTTTCGGCAGAAAAGCGATGGTTTTTTTACCGATTCGGCAGGCAGATTTGGCTCAAATTTCAGATAATTTTATCAATCACAAAATCTGTTTCAAAGAAGCGCGCGGGTTGGGGAAAGTCAGGCTTTATCTCCCGCAGAAGCGTCAGAAAGATAAAGCCCCGCCTGGCAAACATATTCATAGACGCGCGGATGCAAGTAATACCGGAACGGCCGGCCCGCCGCGACACGCTGCCGCACCTGGCTGGACGAAATCTGGAGCAGAGGCACGTCCACCATCCGCACTTTGGCAGACAGGCCGGGCAGCCGCTTCTCAAGCACAGGCAAATCGACCCGATCATTCGGGCGGCGCATGACTCCCAGGGCCTGGCACAGCCGAAGGATTTCGTGCGGTTCGCGCCAGTCTGGCAGGGCGCGCAGCGAGTCGCCGCCCATCAAAAAGACCAGTCCCTGCCCGGGGTTTTCGGCCTTGAGCAGGCGTAAAGTCTCCGCGGTGTACTGCGGGCTGGGCCGCCCAATTTCGACTTCACAAATTTCAAAGCGTGGCTCATCTGCAATTGCCCGTTGCAGCATCTCCAGCCGCTCGGCGACAGGTGTGATGGGGCGGGTCGGCTTATGAGGCGGGGCAGGGGTCAAGACCCACAGCAGACGATCCAGCCCAAGTTGCGCAAGCGACTCACACGCCAGGATCAAATGTCCAAGATGGGGCGGGTCAAACGTCCCGCCAAAAACGCCGGTCAGGCAGGGCGGCTTCACAAGATATCGCCTCAGACCCGCCGCCATTCAGCCAGCGGATTTCCGCCGCGCCAGAAATTGAGGCCATGCCAAAACAAGCCCAACTGCGAGAAAGCGAACCAGAGCAGAAAAACAGTCAGCGCAATGGAGGCAGTCTGCACCCAGCCCGGGAAAGACTGGCGGATCTCGCCCAATTGGGTGCGCCAACCGCCCAATTTCTGTTCGTAATCCACGATCACGAGCTGAAAGTTCTGCAAGTTCTGGATGGTTTCGCCCATGTCGCCGCCCATCAGGTAAGAAGCATCCTTCAAGAAGACAGCCGCTTGTTCAGCCAGGCCTTCCATATCTACAATTTGTTTATCGAGCGAGACGCCAATCGAAATAATTTCAGCCAGCAAATCATCACCCGGCAGGTTCAAGTTCAAAAAGGGAATGTCGTTGATCTGCTGCAACGAAATGCGAATTTCCTCAACCGCCGTAACGACTTCACTAATTTGTTTACGGGTTTCCTGCAAACCAGGCAGCATCTGGCCTTCCAGGTTGCCATCCACGATACCGAACATGGCCCGCGCCTGAGACAATTCGTCTTTGAGTTCGGCCAGGGTTTGCTCGGCAGATTCGACAATCCGCAGGGTGCGTTCAATTTCCAGGCGGGCATCTTTCAGGCTGGACTGGGCCAGTTCCAACTCGGAGTCAACTCCCTGAATGCGAGCCAAAACATCCCGCGTCAGGGGAGCTTTATAAAACCAGACCGCGCCGATACCGACCAGGCTGAACAGAAAGAAGAGGGCGCTCAGGCCAATTAAGGCCCCCGAAAGAATTTTTCTGATCATGTTTATTCCTTTCTGTAACAAACCGCTTGCATAAAGCGATCCCGTCCTGAGCGGAGGCCCGCACGATTCTGCGGGCCGCAGTCGAAGGGCATTTTCCTGCAAATCAGCCTGCGACTGTGCTCCCTTCGACTACGCTGAGAAACGCTCACTCAGGACGAAAAATCTTAATCTGCCATTATCAAAGTGGTACGATGTATTCATTATACGCGAGGAAGTTTTAGGGGCTATACGTGACATCCCCCCCCCTTGACAAAGCCAGACTGTTAGACTATCATCTAATTAGATATATATCTAATAAAAATAGCTGCCTAACAGATTATTCGTACCCACTCAACAGAAGGAGAAAAACACGATGACTCACACCCCACAAATCTACGTCTTATTGGAAGAACGCGCCCGCCACGCCGCCCCCGATTGGAGCATTGAGCGCGCCCCAGCTCTACCGGCCGGTTTCGCCCGCTTCCGCCTGCATCTCGACTTGCAATTAGGGCCAATCTTCATTACAATCGGCGAGAAGATCGCGAGCTAAACCGGCTCGCAGACCCGGCTCGTCAAGGAAATCGTATGGCATCCAATCCAAACAGCGCGCGCCAGATCACGTGGGACTTTGGCACAGCGTATGAATTTTTCATCAGCTTGCAAGTGCTCCATAATCCCGAATATTATGGGGTGCGGGCCTCCTGGGCTGCCGGGGTCCGTTCACGCATCCCGGCGACTGAGCGCAAACTGCTCGAAGAAATCATGCCGTTCGTCGCGCCGCCTCTGGATTGGATTTATGGCCTGCCCCAACCCAAAGATGCTTTAAGCGCGCTCTACAGCCTGCGCCAAATCCCCGCGGAGAAGCGTCTTGAGCAGGTTTTCATGGCCGAAGAACACCCGGAAGATGAATATTTCAGCCTGCTTCAGAAAATTTCTCGAAAATCCAGTTGGGATCAGGCCGATTTACAAGCCATCCGCAAAATGATGGGCAAAAAAGAAAAGGTCAAATATAACGACGAAAGCATCAGCCGTTTTCTGGAATGGTGGGTGCGGCCCGCAGAATTAGGCGAAGGCTACTTGAGCGCCCTGCAAGCCTACCAGCAGGCATTTTTTGAAGAAGAAGAACGGCGGGTGACGCCGGTCTTAAAAAATGGCCTGGAACACGCCCAAGAACTGGCCGCGAAATTAAGTACCCCGCAATTGCTGACGGAGCTTAGCCAGGGGGTACAATTTGCCGAAAACATTCTTGAAAAAGATTTGATTTTAATTCCGGCCTATTGGATCACGCCGCTGGTCATGTACCGCAATTTGGGCGAGCAAAAAACATTGATCCTGTTTGGCGCGCGCCCGGCCAATATGGCAGATATCCCCGGCGAGTTGGTTCCAGATGATTTGCTGCGCAAGCTGAAAGCGCTGGCGGATCCGACCCGTCTTAAAATCCTGCGTTATCTTTCCAACGAAGAGTTGATGCCGTCTGAATTGGCTCGGCGGCTGCACCTGCGCGCGCCCACCGTTACCCACCACCTGAATGAACTGCGCCTGGCGGGTCTGGTCAACCTGCGCCTGCAAGGGCAGGAAAAACGCTATACCGCCCGCCGGGAAGCCCTCCAGAATTCGTTTGACTTACTGCGCAACTTTCTGACTGCCGCCTCTGACGAAACCTAAGGACAGCCTTTTCTCATGACCGAAACTGACTACGACCTGATCATCATCGGCGCTGGGCCAGCCGGCATTTCGACCGCGCTCCACCTCGCAAAAATATTTCCTGAGATCATCCAACGAACCCTGATTCTTGAAAAAGCCCGCCACCCGCGCCACAAACTGTGCGGGGGCGGACTTTTGCCGGATGGCGAAATCATCTTAAAGCAATTGGGGCTTGATATTACCGAAATTGCGCACGTCGATGCGCCGTTTTCGCATTTCGACTTTGGCGGGCAGGGCCTGGCGATGACCGCCAACGACGGAACCGGAATCGCCTTCCGCTTGATTCGGCGGGATGAGTTTGATGCCTGGCTGGCAGACAAAGCCCGCGTCAGCGGCTTCGAGATTCGGGAGGGCGTCACCGTCAAAACGGTAGAGGCTTCTGCCGAGGGATGTGTTGTCAGCACAGATCAGGGCGTTTTTCGGGCCAGGGCAGTGATCGGGGCAGATGGATCGAAGGGCAGCACCCGCCGGCTGGTGAATCCGCACGAGAAGCCGCATTCGGCCCGAGCGTTGGAGCTGCTTGCATCCCCCAAACCGGGCTTATCGGCCCACGTTCAGCAGGATGCTTATTTCGATTTCCGCCCGATCATGGACGGGATTGGCGGTTATATCTGGGACTTCCCAACCCTGGTGGAGGGCGTTCCAACCCGCTGCTGGGGCATTTATGATGCCAATTTTAAGCCCGGCAAGGCGACGCGCGCCCTCAAAACCGTGCTGGCAGAAGAGATGAAAGCGCACGGTTATAACCTGGATGAGTATGAGGTTGAGGGCCACCCCATTCGCTGGTTCGAGGCTTCGGGCGAGTTTTCAATTCCCGGCCTGATTTTGGCCGGGGATGCCGCCGGAGTGGACGCGCTCTTCGGCGAGGGCGTTGCGCCTGCGCTGGGGTACGGACGGATCGCCGCGCAAGCGATTCAGGCCGCTTTTGAGAAGAATGATTTCTCTTTCAGCGACTACAAAAAACGGGTTTTAACTTCTGAAATGGGAAAATCGCTGCGCCTGCGGACGCTGACAGCCAAGGCCTTTTTCAGCCTGCGCAACGCGCCGCTGCAACGCTTTATCTGGACAAAAACGGGCGGGCCGACCACCTGGTTTGTGCAAAAATTTTTGGTGTATTGGGCAAGAAGGCAAAAATAAGCCTCCCAAAAGCAAAAGATGAGAGCGGCCATGCTCTCATCTTTTGCTTTAACCCTTTACACGTTTCAAAAATGCGGGCGTGTTCAGGCCGCGTTCGAGCAGATAGGTGAAATAGGCTTGCATCAGGCTTTCAAGTTCCTTTTGCTCCGCAGCGGTAGGATTGGCGCGGGCGGCGTCTTTGAAGCTGCTGCGCTGAAAATGACGCAGGTATTTGAGCGAGCCCATACTGATCGGCCATAATCCTGGCAGGCCGGCCCCGCAGCGCGGGCAAATGACTCCGCCGGAGGCCGCCGAGAAATATTGGTCTTCGGGCAAAATTTCGCGTTGACAATTGCTGCACAAAAACAACTGCGGGCGAAACCCCAGGCTATCGAGCAGGCGCATCTCGTAAAAACGGAGGGCCAGCCAGGGTTCGATCTGCAAGGAAAGCCGGCCAAGGGTTTCGGTCAGCAGGCGAAAGATAACCGGATTACCGCCTTCCTCGTCGTAAGTGAAGCGGTCGAGCAGTTCCATCGCATAGGAAGCGTAGCCCATCAGCATCAAATCTTCGCGCAAGGGCAGGTAGGCATCCAGGGTTTCGACCTGGGTCACAATCGACAAGTCACGCGCGCGCGCCAGCTGGAGGGTGATGTGGGTAAACGGCTCCAGATGGCCGGCCTTGCGCGAGCGCATCTTGCGCGCGCCTTTGGCTACCGCACGCAGTTTGCCATACTCACGGGTATAAAGCGTCAGAATACGATCCGCTTCGCCCCAATCGGCGTGGCGCAAGACCACCGCTTCAACCCGGAAAGAGCGAGGCGCATCCATATCGGTAATTGGTAAATAGTAACTGGTAAGTAGTAACTGGCGGGTGGGGGCTATCCCAAACAGAGCCAATCACCAATTACAAATTACCCTCTTTCCGAGGCAGCTTGGCCGGGGTAAAGGCCTCCGGCAGCAATTGGGCGACCGTTGTTTCAAGCACCAGCTGGCCCTCGCCATTGGCAATTAAGACAATCGTTTCGAGGCCAAACTCGGCCAGCACCTGGCGGCAGCCGCCGCAGGGCGAGCCTCCGTTGTCCGTCACGACCGCGATGACCTCGAACTCGCGCTCGCCTTCTGAAACGGCCTTGTAGACCGCCACCCGTTCGGCGCACATCGTCGTCGGGTAGGCGGCGCTCTCCACGTTAACGCCGGTAAAAATGCGCCCGCTCACCGTCCGCAGGGCCGCACCGACCCGGTAATTGGAATAAGGGACATAGGCCCGTTTGCGGGCTTCGTTGGCAAAATCGATCAGGGCTTGTCGTTCTTCGTCAGTCATTCTTTTTATCCAGTTTTTTGATTGCGCGGGCGGGTACACCCACCACGAGTGTATCTTCGGGAACATTTCTGGTGACGACTGCGCCTGCGCCCGTCCGCGAGCGCGCGCCAATCTTGAGGGGCGCCACCAGCATCGTATCTGAGCCAATAAAAACATCCTCGCCAATCGTGGTGGGGTGCTTATGCTGGCCGTCATAATTGCAGGTAATTGTACCCGCGCCAATATTGGTATTTGCGCCAATTTCGGCATTGCCGATATACGAAAAATGGCCCATCTTGACGCCTTCGCTCAGGTGCGAATCTTTGACCTCGCCAAAATTCCCCATGTGAACATGGTTTCCAAGGTGGGCGCCCTTGCGCAGGCGCGCAAACGGGCCGATCTCGATATCGTTTTCAAGGACAGCGCTTTCCAGGTCAGACATCAGCAGCTTGCAACGGTCTCCAATTTTTGTGTTGCGGATGATGGTATTCGGCCCGATAGCGCAATCCTCGCCGATTTGGGTTTCGCCGTGCAAATACGTGTTCGGCCAGAGGACTGTATCCCGCCCAATCCGGACTCCCGCTTCGATGTAGATGGTCTCAGGCTGGATCATGGTCACGCCGTTCAGCAGGTGGGCGGTATTGATGCGTTTGCGCATGGCGGCTTCGGCCTCTGCCAGGTGAACGCGGCTGTTGACGCCAATCGTCTCGGCCATGTCGTCGAGCAGGATGGCCTGCACGGGCAGGTTCTGCTCGACCGCGAGAGCAATCGTATCGGTCAGGTAATACTCACCCTTCGGCGAAAGCGGAATCCGTTTCAGCGCAGCCCAAAGCCATTCGGAGCGGAAGCAGTATGCGCCCACGTTGAGTTCCTTGAGCGCCAATTGAGCAGAATCGGCCTGAGCCTCCTCCACAATCGCAGCAACGCTGTCATCCGCCTTGCGAACAATCCGCCCAAAGCCACGCGGGTCTTGAGCGATGACGGTCAGCAAACTGATCGGGCCGGGGTTGGTCTGTTGGGCCGCTGCCAGGCGTTGAACCGTTTCGGGGCGCAGGAGCGGCATGTCGCCATAAGTGACCAGGACGAGATCAGACTGGCCCTTGAGCAGGCTTTCAGCCTGCATGACGGCGTGGCCGGTGCCAAGCTGCTCGGCCTGAATCGCAAAGCGGGCCGCTTCACCCAGCGCGGCCTGGACCGCTTCGGCCCCATGTCCAACCACCAGAACCGGAGTTTCAGTACCGGCGGCCCGGGCGGCTGCGAGGGCATAAAAAACCATCGGTTGGCCGCAGATTTTATGCAGCATTTTGGGCAGTTTGGACTTCATGCGCGTGCCTTGCCCGGCTGCAAGAATGAGAGGGGTTATTCTAATCATCAAAGCTCCGAAATGGATGGTTGTGCAGAATGCAGAATGCAGAATGCAGAATTTTCATTCCACATTCTGCATTCTGCATTTCAATGAGGCTGGGGCGCCTGGATTCGAACCAAGATCCACGGCTCCAAAGGCCGGTGTGCTGCCATTGCACCACGCCCCAGTGAGCGGGCAATATTGTATCACAGGGTTTTGCAGCACGCAACCAGACAATTTTTTAGTCAGCATCCCCATTTTTGGGGGCCAGCCCCAACTGGGCGGCCTGTTCGTAGGTGAGTTTATCGGGCTCGGTATACTGCGGGCCTTGCTCGAGGGCCTGATCCCAAAAAGCATTGGCATCGATTTTGTTATCGGGTACTTTTCTGAGGAGTTCCTCGAATTCCAGCGGAATGGTGGCCGATTCCATGAAAGCAGGGATTCCGTGCGGGATGGGTTCTTCAACCGGCGACTCGCCTTCGATTTGTTCAAAAATTTCTACAATTTTTTGTTTGCTGGCATTGAGCGTATTAATGGTTTTAGAAATGGACAATAAATCGGCCAGCCCGCGCCCAACCACCCACAAGACATGTGATTTTCCGAGCGGGATGAAAACAAGATCGTGCTCGTCGCAATCAAACAGGTGAAGATGGTAATTGCTCTTGCCCAACAAGCTGGCGGCTTTCTGGGCGGCGTTGTGCATCCCCATCAGCGAGGAAATCAACGAAACCTTGTGGTTGGTGTCTGGCAGCTGGCCGGCTTCGGCCTGAACGTGCCCAAGGCTGTCGAGCAGGAAAACCGCGTCCGCAGCCAGGTCTTTGCGAATTCCTACCAGCAGGTCGGCCAGGGTTTGGTTATCTTCTGGCTCGGGCTCTGCGGAAGACTGCAAGATGGTGCGGGCCAGGCCGAGAGATCGCTCAACAGCGTCCAAAAAGTCGGCCATCGGGACGGGCTTGGTAAAGAAAGCATCTGCGCCTGCTTTCCCAATATCAGCCCGGGTTTTTGGTTCAGAGACGCCAGAAATAATGATGATTTTCATCTCAGGATAGCGGGCGCGCATTTTTTGCATCAATTCAAGGCCGCTCATGCCCGGCAAGCGATAATCGACCACCAGCAAATCGACCGAAACGCGGCTGGCTTCCAGCAGCGCTTCTTCGCCAGAAGGAGCTTCGCTCACATCCAGTCCCTGCTCAATTGTTTCAAGCGCCGAGCGTAATAAACGGCTTACTTCGCGCTGATCGTCCACAATCAAAATACGTTTTGTCATTTTAACCACCTGAGATCGAGGATGGAAGTATTATAAATCAAAACTTTCCCCCGTCTCTGTCAAAGCGAGGGAAAGTCTGTCACTCATACAGCCAGCACGAAACCCAATGGTCTGCGCCAACTTCTTTGAGCAGCGGTTCTTCCTGCGAACAAATCTGCATGGCAACCGGGCAGCGCGGATGAAAGCGGCAGCCCTTTGGCGGGTTGAGCGGGCTGGGCACGTCCCCTTTAAGGATGGTGCGTTCGCGCTTGAGGGTCGGGTCTGGAATCGGAATGGCCGACATGAGGGCTTTGGTATAAGGGTGGAGCGGGTTGGCGAACAACTCATCCCGCGCTGTCAGCTCGACGATTTTACCCAGGTACATGACCGCCACGCGGTCTGAAATATGCTCGACAACGCTCAGGTTATGGGCAATGAAAAGGTAGGTCAGGCCGAATTCGGCTTGCAAATCTTTCAAAATGTTCAAAACTTGTGACTGAATGGAGACATCCAGGGCCGAAACAGGCTCGTCGCAAACGATGAATTTGGGCCGCAGCGCCAGGGCGCGCGCGATCCCAATCCGCTGGCGCTGCCCGCCTGAAAATTCATGCGGATAACGCCGGGCATGATAATCTTCGAGGCCAACTTTCTTAAGCGTGTCGAGCATCATCTCGAAACGCTGCTGGCGATCACCCACGTTGTGGATGTTCAAGCCCTCCATCACCGATTCGCCAATCGGCATGCGCGGGTCAAGCGAGGCATACGGATCTTGGAAAATGATTTGCATATTACGGCGCATGTGCTTTAATTCCGCGCCGCGTAATTTGAGCACGTTCTGACCGTCAAAAGTGACTTCCCCTGAAGTCGGCTCGATCAACCGCAGCATCGAACGCCCGACGGTGGTTTTGCCGCAGCCCGATTCGCCCACCAGCCCCAATGTCTCTCCTTCACGGACGGTAAAGGAGACCTTGTCGACAGCCTGAACCTGGGCAACCACCCGCTGCAACAAGCCGGCCCGGACCGGGAAATATTTAACCAGATTCTCAACCTTAACCAACTCTTTGGTATTTTTGGGCAGCGTCGGTTGGGGCTGTCTTTCGAGCTTTTCTGTCATTTCTAAATCTCCTCGCTGCTTATTGCGCAAAGTCTGCGATCGATAGGGGCGCCTGATGACCTTCGGCATCCTGGTAAAGCCAGCAGCGCACCTTATGATCGTGTTCCGGCTCGCGCAAATCTGGAGATTGAAGCGTGCAAATTTCGAGGTGATACTCTTCCCGGGCGCGGCAGCGCGGGGCAAAGCGGCAGCCCACAGGCAGGTTGACCAAATTCGGCACCGAACCGGGAATGACTTCCAGCCGGTTTTTCAGCTTTCCCAACACCGGGATGGAGCCAATCAGTCCCTGGGTGTAAGGGTGCATTGGCCGCGCGAAAATGGTCTCGACGTTGGCCTGTTCAACGATTTGCCCGGCGTACATGACCGCAACCCGCTCGCACATTTCCGAGACCACACCCAGATCGTGCGTAATCAGAATAATCGCCGTGCCAATATTCTCGCGCAAGTTACGCATCAGATCCAAGATCTGGGCCTGAATCGTAACGTCCAGGGCGGTGGTCGGCTCATCTGCGATCAGCAGGTTGGGCACGCAAGCCAGCGCCATTGCAATCATCACGCGCTGGGCCATTCCGCCCGAAAGCTCGTGCGGATAGGCCTCGGCCCGTCGATCTGGTTCAGGAATGCCCACCATCTGGAGCAGTTCAATCGCGCGCGCCAGACCCGCTTCCTTGCCCATGCCCTGATGAATGCTGAGCACCTCCGCAATCTGATCGCCAACCTTGAAAACCGGATTGAGAGCCGTTTGCGGCTGCTGGAAAATCATCGAGATGCGGTTGCCTCGAACTTGGATCATCTCTTCTTCGCTGGCTCGGACCAGGTCTTTGCCTTCGAAAAAGATTTCACCTGCAATGATTTTCCCCGGGTCGCTGATCAGGCGCATAATTGAGAGCGAAGTAACGCTCTTGCCGCAGCCTGACTCGCCGACCAGACCCAAAACCTCCCCAGGGTTGACGTAAAAGTCGACGCCATCGACCGCCTTGACCTCGCCATCTTCGGTGAAGAAATAGGTTTTTAGGTTTTTTACTTCCAGCAAGTGTTGGTTTGGTTCTTGTTGGTTCACGGGGATTCTCCAAAGAGCAGGGATGGTTATGATTATAGCAAAAAAACAGGAGCGAGACGCCTAAAATAAAAGTCGCCTTTGCTATTCATCGTAAAAATAAGAGGATTTATCGTCCCCAATTCTTAAAGAACCACAAAAATGAAAAGGCCTGCCTTTGCCGTAAAGCAAAAGCAGGCCTTTTCCACGTTTATCGCCTCACAGTCCTGGATGAAGGAGAGCGATTGCGCTTATTTATCGTCAGAGTCACGCTTGCGCAGTTCGATTGCTTTCCAGGCGATTCCGATCGTGCCAAGAATCATGCCGCCAAGCTGGGCTGTGAATGCAAAGAAGTTGAGAAAAAAGGTGGATTCGATGACCTTTATTACCATCAGAAAAGGTAAGACAGCTCCCAACAAAGCCAGCAAAAAACCAATCACAATCCAGTTGCGCGGATGCTTAATATCCATTTTTACTTATATAACCAGCAAGAAGTCTGGTGGCGCGGTTCGATCTCGAACTCTGGCGGCTCCTCGATCTCACATAAGCCTGGGATCATGCGCGAGCAACGCGGGTGGAAGCGGCAGCCCGGCGGAGGATTGACCAGGCTGGGCGGTTCTCCGGGGGGAACCTCTTTGTAAGACAAGGCATTGTTGGCGTCAGGGTCTGAAGTACCGGCCAAAAGGGCATTGGTGTAGGGATGGCTGGCGTTGTGCAGAATGTCGTGCACGCCTGATTTCTCAACCAATTTGCCCGCATACATGACAAAGATGCGCTCCGAGAAATAGCTGACGGTTGAAAGGTCGTGGGTGATATACATGACAGACAAATCGTGCTGTTCCTGCAAGCCCCGCAGCAATTTAAGAATCTCAACCCGGACGGAGGCGTCCAGCATCGAAACCGGCTCGTCTGCCACCAGGAAGCGCGGCTCCATAATCATGGCGCGCGCAATTACAACACGCTGCTGCTGTCCACCGCTGAGCATGTGAGGGAATTTCTTCAAGAAATCGCTCACCGGACTCATCTTGACTTCTTCCATGACCTTGTAGACGCGGGCTTCGCGCTCCGCCTTATCCTTGACTCCGCCTACAATCAGCGGTTCTTCGAGAATACGCTCGACCGTCATAAAGGGCGGCAAAGCGCCGTACGGGTCCTGCTGGACGTATCCCACCTGCCCGCGATACCAGCGCATTTCGGCGGCGCTCATTTTGCTGATATCTTTGCCATCAAAGAGGATTTCACCTTTTGTGGGGCGGTATAAAGCCAGGATGGTTTTCATCAAGCTCGATTTACCGCAGCCCGATTCGCCGACGACCGCAATTGCCTCGCCGCGCTGAACGTCAAAGGTGACGTTGTCCACAGCGCGGACGTATCCGGCATGACCAAAGCCCCAGCGCCGCAGTTCAAACCAAACATGTAAATTTTTGATCGAGATCAAGACATCCCGTTTTTTTTGCTCAGTGATAACTTCAGAGGTGATCGTTTCAGCAGTCATACTCAACTCCCGTTTTCGTGTTCATACAACCAGCATTTGACAGTCCGCCCCTGTCTTTGGAAGACCGGCGGCTCCTGATCACATTTTTCAAAACGCGAAACGCAGCGCGCCGCAAAACGGCAGCCGGTAGGCGGGTTGATCAGGCTGGGAGGTTGTCCCGTAATAAACTCAAGCTCACTTGTCTGACGCAGGCGGGGAACGCTGGCCATCAACTTTTTAGAGTAGGGGTGCAACGGCTCGGTGAAAAAGCGCATCGCGTCACCGGTTTCAACAATTTGACCGGCGTACATCACCGCCACGTCATCGGCCAGTTCACTGGAGGTGGCAATGTCATGCGTAATCAGAATGAAACTGACGCCGAGGTCCTTTTTGATGCGCTTCAGCACGTTGAAAATATTGGCCTGGGTCAAGACATCCAGGGCCGAGGTTGGCTCGTCCAAAACTACCAGGTTGGGCGAGGTAATCAACGCCATGGCAATCGCCACGCGCTGGCGCATTCCGCCGCTTAGCTCAAAGGGGTAACGGTCAAGAAAATCGACAGAAATGCCCACGTGCTGGAACATTTTACGGCCCATCTCCAGGGCTTCCTGCTTGCTGACGCCGAGGTGGATGATGGCCGGTTCCGCCACCTGTTCGCCAACTTTCAGGACCGGGTTAAGCGAGTTCATCGCCGCCTGCGGCACCAAAGACATTGCCACCCAGCGCACATTTTGACGAAATTCTTCATCGTCTAACGCCATCGTGTCTTTGCCTTCGACAAAGACCTTGCCAGAATAAGCGTGGACGTTTCGCGGCAGCATCCGCAAGATGGCTTTGGCAAGCGATGTTTTTCCGCAGCCCGATTCGCCCAAAATCACGACGGCGCGGTGGTAATTAAGCTCAAGGTTGACCCCATCGACTGCCTGGACAACACCCGCTCCTGCGCGGAAATGGAGCAAGAGATCTTCTATGCGTAACAACATTTTATCAGCCATGTGGGTTACATCCCTCTAAGTCTCGGATTGAAGATACGGTCGAGGGCAAAGCCAAGCATGGCAAAACCCAAACCGGTTACCATCAGCAAAACTGCCGGTTCCAAAATCCAGTAGTAATATCCCTTATATAAAGCGCCGTTGTTCTGGGCGTCGTTGATGATCTTGCCCCAGGTGGGCAAAACCGGATCGCCAAGCCCAAGCACAGCCAGGGATGCTTCGAGGAAAACAAAAGCCGGGACAGACGAAACCAGGCCAGGGATCAGCAGCGGAATCATACGCGGAATTAAGTATAAAAAGATGATGCGCGCATCTGAAGCGCCGTAAGCGCGCGCTGCTTCAATATACGTCGATTCTCTGGTTTGTAAGAAGATGGCCCGGTAACTTTTAATCGAGGCTGTAAAGATGCTGAGCAGGATGGTCGCGCCTAAAATAACCCAAATGCTGCGCGAATAAAACGTTCCCACCATAATCAAGATCGGCAGGAAGGGCAGCACCAGGTTAACTTCAGTGATACGCTGGATGAGTTCATCAACCCAGCCGCCGTACCAGGCCCCAATCGCGGCGATAATCATCGTCAGAACAGAAGTTCCAAGCGAAGCGATCAACCCGAAGGCCAGGGCGACCGGAATACCCCACATCAAGGGCAGGGTCAGGTCGCGGCGAGCGTGATCCGTACCGGCCAAGCCATACACCTGGCCGTGAAAGACAAACTCGGCATCGATGTCTGAGCCTTCTTCAAAAGTTACCCCTTTCAGGACGAGCTGATAGGTTCCTTTAACCGGCACAAGCGGGCCTTCGGCGTCGAGGTTGGCAAACAAACCTTCGACCGGGCTGACGCCGCCCAGGCGGCGGATCAGCTTTTCGTCCTGTGAGAAGCGGTAAGTGACTTTATTGGCCACGCCAAAGTCTGAGACTCTGATTTCTCGTTGATCAGGGGTAATCAGCACAATCGAAACGAAAGGCTGCTTGCTTTCAAAAGTTGAATTGAAGTAAAGCAGCATTTCCTGCGGGAAAACGTCAAAATCATAATCAAAGGTATAGGTCAGGTTGATCCGGGAGGTGCCTTTATCGCCGGGGATCACCTCGCGAACCACGTCCGGGTCTGCGGAGGTCATCGAGAAAGACTCGGCCAGTTTCTTTTCGGTGAAATTGTTGAACCAGGCCGGCGGCGCATATTTCGGATTTTTATACCAGACTTCCTCACCACCGCGCCATAAAGAGATGGCGGTGCTGTACGGGATGGTGATGACGACATAGATTGAAGCAATGATCAACACCAAGACAACGATCAACCCGGCAATCGCAGAAGGGTATTGCAACAAACTGGAAAATGCTTTTTTTATGGTATTCATATTAATTCCCACCGCCCACTTTTACTCTGGGGTCAACCAACGCATAGGCAAAATCCAGCAAGAACACGGTAATTGCCAGAAGATAGGCATAAATAATAGTTGAACCCACAATCACCGGCGTATCGTACAGGCCAATCGCCTGGAACGAGGTACGGCCCAGCCCCGGCCACAGAAAAACGGTTTCGGTAATAATCGCGCCGGTCCACAAACTGATCAGGATTAGCGCAAAATTGGTAATGATATTGGGCAGGGTCGGGCGCAAAATATAACGACTCTCAATATCGCGCGAGCGCAGGCCTTTGGCTTTGGCTAATTCCACGTAATCTTCACTGGAATAGATCAAAAAGAAAGTGCGCCAATTGTAAATGCTGATAAAAATGGAACTGATAATCAGGGACGAAGCAGGCAAAATCAGATGTTTCAGAAGACTAAGCGCATACTCGAACTTATTATCAGGCGGGGGAGCAGAAACCATGCCGCCAAAGGGCAGAACCCTCCAGATGGCCGCAAAGAGCAGAATGAAGAAAATACCGTAAAACCAGGGAGGCGCAGCCGAGGCGGGCGAGAGCGTAATCACCAACTTGTCCCAAAAGCTGCCGTATTGCCGCGAAAGGGCCAGCGCCAGATAAAGACTGAGGAAAAACAAAATGAGATTGGAGGTGCCCATTAGCAGCAGAGTCGCGGGCAGGCGTTCGAGAATAATCAAACGGACCTGGCGCGAGCCGCTGTCGCTGGACATGTTGAGGGCGCGCCCCAAGTTCAATCGCAGGGCATTCCCCAGATAGCGAAAGTTTCGGATTGCGACAGGCGTATCCAGGCCCAGGCGTTTCTCTTGCAATCTGATCGTATCCTCGGCCAGTTTTTTCTTAACGTCTGTGGCCATACTTTTGTTCGCAGGGTTATTCATCACCTGCATGGTGACATTCTCGCGAATTTCGGAGCGCATGATGTTGTCTACATAACCGCCCATATTTGCGATGTTAATCGTCAAATAAACGCCGATCACAATCGTTACAAAAAGTGTGAGTAACCTCACACCGGTGTAACGCGCCACGCGCAAGAGGGTGCTGCTGCCTGAAGATTTTTTTTCAGATGAACCTGACTGGCTGCCTGATGTCATGCTCTGTCCTCTTAATTTAGGATAGATAGGGGCAAGGAGAACCCTTGCCCCTATCCTGATCACTTTGTTTGGTGCATTTGAAGCCTAAAAAGCAGGCTTACCTTACGGAACGGTTACGAATTCAAAGCTGGTGAAGGTCGGGACACTCACGAGCATCGGAATAACCGCAACTTCGATCTTGCCGGAGCCAGCTTCGAGCTTGGCGGTAACATCAGCAGGAAGAACAACCTTGTACTGACCGTCTGCCACAACCTCAGCGGTGCCGACCAGTTCAACTTCGTTGTTGGCGTTGTAGAACAGGAATTTGACTTCTTTGATCTCATCCTGTGGGTAAGCTTCGCCCTTGAAGGTTACAAAGACATCAAAGGTGGCTTCCTGACCAATTGTTACCTGGCCGGGGCCATCCAACTCAGCGTCAGCCAGTTTGGGTTCGCCGAAGGTTGACCAGCGGTCAGCAAGATCAGGATAATCCGGGAAGTTCACCAGGGTCAGGGACTTTTCAGTCGTGAAGACTTTGTCCAAAACGTAAGGGCCGGTCCCAACGATCATGTGGCTGTGAGCAGCATAGAACTTGGCCAGGTTGTCGTAACGAGTCTTGGCTTCGTCCGCAGTAAGATACTGGCTCATGGTCGGGGCGTAGGGGATGTAGGATTCTTCAGCGGCCTGATCGAGGTATTTCTTCAGGATTTCGAGGCTGGGTCCACCGACATAGCTCGTCCATTCGACTTTTTCGACATCGGCTTTATCAGCCGAGTAAGCCAACTCACCACCAGCTTCGGCCAGGTTACCGATCGCGATTGTGTCCCAGCTGCCTTCACCAAAGGTGTAGGTCGGCCACAGGGAGTAAGCCATGTTTTCGGCATCGGGTTGGGTCAGGTCGGTGTAGAACTCAACCACCAACGGGTCAACCGAGGCAATTTTGAAGCCCTTGAAACTGGCCATGAAGGATTCAAAGACCGGCACAGCGGCTTCGTCATAGATGGCGCTTTCGGGCTTGGCGCGGTCAAAGGTCATAATCAGAGACATGACCACGTCGGCGGCGCTGAAGCTGCTGCCAGAGTGCCACTTGACGCTCGTGTAGAGATCCGCCGGGTAGGTGACAACCGATTTCAGGTTGGCGGTGGTGCCTTCAGCAACGGGGATGAAGGTCTGGGTGACGGCATCCCAATCGCCAAAGGCGTCGGTCGGGACGGCAATTTCGGGAGCGGTCTTGAGGGTGACCCAGTCGAGGGTCTGATTGGTGGGGGGCAGGCTGTCGAGCACGGTCACTTCAGCCGATTCAGCGCGCAGCGGCCAGACAAGACCGGTGTACGGGTCATTCATGAAGCCAGCACCAGCGGTGGCGCGCAGTGCGCCCTGGTCAAAGGTCCAGTTGCCACCGGCAATCGGGTTCCAAGGATCGTTGAACAGGTTCTGGGTGGCCCATTTCAGTTGACCACCTTCCTGATCCTTAAAGCGCAGGGTGAAGGGGTAAATCTGGGCGCTTTCAATGCCGGCGGCCAGGTCGGAAGTGGCCTGAACAGTGCTGGCATACGGGGTGTAGTTTTTGCCGTCGATCAGGAAGACCTGGAAGGAGTCTTCCAAGCTGAGTTCCATGGCGCGGGCAAACATCTCGCGGCGCTGGTCGAGGGTCGTAAAGAGGCCGTTGTTCAGATCGTCGCCGAGTTTCTGGTATTCGGGATCAGAGACGTTGGCCAGGAAGACGGGCATACCCTGAACACTGGTGTTCAGGTACATCTGCTGGAACATGTTCTTTTCATCGCGGCTGATGGCGGTCGAGCTCCAGGCAGCGGTATAAGCATTCCACAAGCAGTCGGTCGGTTCGCTCTGAATCCAAAGCGGGGAGGCTTCAGACCCGGTCTTGTATTGGCTGTCAACGGTGAAGCCAACGGCCTCGAGCTGGGTGGTGAAGTAATCGCCGATCGGAATGCGGGTGCGGTCGCTGTCGTTGCGGATCAGTTGAATGACAACAACGGGAGCGTCGTTATACATCCATTTGCCATCGGCACCCAGGGTAGCGCCCATCGCTTCCATCTCGGTCGCGATCATTTCCTTGCCCTTGTCGAGGTTATAAGCATACTTCGATTCGAGGGCGCGGGCTACGTCGGCCATTTCAGCATAATCTGGGCCATTGGTCTGGATGGTGAAGAACTTGGCCAAACCACCGCCAGCATAAACTTCCTGGTTGATGTAGTCACGGTCGAGCAGGTAGTTGGTGGCTTCGCGGATCTTGCGGTTTGAGAAGGGATTGAGGACAGCCGTGTCGGTGCAAACAGCCGGGTTGTAGAGTTGATCGTAGTACAGGCCGTTTGAGGCAGAGTAGCTCAAGCCAGCTTCTTTAATAGCGGGCAGGTCTTTGGAAGAAAGGCCACTGGCGTAAATGTCGATTGCGCCAGCCTGAATCTGCGTGATGGCAGAGTCTGAGGCGACAACAGACATGACAATTTCGTCCAGCCAGCCGCCCTTGCGGGTGGTGCGGGGCGCTTCGGTCGGTTCGGGAACCGTGGTTGCTTCGGGGGCAGCCGGTTCAGCGGGAGCAACAGTCGCTTCAACGGGAGCAGCCGGTTCAACCGGGGCAACCGGGGTGGCTGCCGGCGCACAAGCAGCGAGGACCATGCTGGCAATAATTACCAGGCCCAAAACGAACATCAAACGTTTCTTAAGCATTGTATTTCTCCTCCTGAGAAATTTAAAACGGATTGAGTGGATACAAAAAACTTGTGGATTTTACAGGGTTATCTAGCCGTTAATCACCTCCTTTTCAGAGGATTTTGCCGAATCGGAAAACCCGACAATCGGAAAGATTTAGACCATCACTATAGCACAAGGGTTTTATAGAGTCAAGAAAGATTGGTTTGGCAACAGCCTGATAAAGAGTGATTTTCAACAGAAACAGCAGATGTAAGCGTTTACGGCAGACGGCAGGCCGGATCGAGATCCAGTTCCTCGATGTTCCATAAATCCAGCAAAATATTGGGGCTGAGATCGAAGTTGCACAGATCGGGGCGCATGGCCGCAACCTTCAAGCGCGCGTACAAAGGCAGGGAGGGCAGATCGTTGGCAAAAATAGATTGCAAGCGGGCATAATTTTCTTTATAGGCGGGCTGATCGGGCAGGTTGCGCTGAGCCTGGCGGCAGAGCAGGTCGAAATCGGGGTTGCGGTAGCCCATGATGTTCATTCCCAGCCAATCATTACGGGCAGATGGAATTTCAGGTTCGGTATAGGCACTGCAAACCGGCTGCGGGCCAAGCGCGCCGATGGCATAAACCGCCAGGTCAAACTGGCGGCCAAAGAGCGGGCCGCCCGGCCCGGGGGCGTATAAATCGCTGACCGGCTGGTGCTGAACGTTGAGGCCCACGCCGCAGGCCCGCAGCGAAGCGGACAAAATCTCGGCCACCTGGCGGCGTTGGAGGGCGTCAGAGGTCTGGTAGTTGAGTTGCAAGGGCAGGCCGTCGGGCAAGCCCGCGACCGCACTCGAAGTGCGCGGCGTTGTAACATCTTGATCGGCATCGACCCAGCCAGCCTGCTCCAGCAATGCGCTGCCTTTATTAGGGTCAAAAGGATAGGCGGCGGCCTGTTCACTATAAGCCGGATGTGAAGACGGGACAAAAGTAGCTGGAGCATACGTCAGGCCAGAGAAGACCTCGTCGACCACGCGCTGGCGGTCGAGGCAGTAGGCCAGGCCCTGGCGGGTGCGCAAATCGTCCAACAGGTTGGGGCGGTCTGTCAGGTCGATTCCATCTTCATACGAAGCGGGGCGAATCCCAAAATCAAGCCGTTCCATGATATTGGTGTCGGTCACTGCCACGCGGGCGGTCTTGCTGTTTTCGAGTTCGAGCAATAATTCGAGTTGGGATTCGAGGCGCAGGCTCGCATCGAGCAGGTCGCACTCGCCGGAGGTCAGGGCGCTGATTCCGCTTTCGGTGTCTGGCAAAAAGCGGAAGGTGAGAATCTCAAAGGCCGGCAGGCCTTCTTCGGCGCGGAAGTAGTTGGGGTTTTTGCGCAGCCGAATCGATTCGCCGCGAGTCCAGTTTTCGAAAACGTAAGGCCCCCAGCCAAGCGGCGGACGGGATTCGACCTCAGCCCGGGCCAGCTCGGCAGCGGGGATTTCATTCCAGGCGTAGAAGGAGAGCGGCAGCCAGAAATTATCGGCATAGGTTGGGTCGAGAAATCCGGGGCGGCCCCACCACTGGACGGTTAATTCGTCGACCGCTTCATAAACCTGGGTGCGGTCGATCAAATATTTGGAGGCGGGCGTTTCGGCATCGGAGGCGATCCGGTGGGCAAAGATTGTATCCTGGGCGGTCATGGGCCGGCCGTCGGACCAGCGGACTTCAGGATTGATGCGGAAGGTGACCACCATTTGATCGAGTTCAACTTCGCCGCTGCCGCTGTAGCGTTCGGCGCAGGCCAAATCATTACAGCCCGCCGGGAAAAATTCGGCCCCGGCATCGAGCAGCACGACTTCGTCGGCTGTATTAACGATCAGATCGCCGCGCTTGGCCTTGACCGGTACGATTTCAGCATCGCCGTTTTCGAGGGAGGGGATGCTTTCGAGAATGACGGGTTGGTAGCCATCCAAAAAGACATCGATCGGGCCATCGTACAGCGCAGAAAGGACGCTGCGCGCGGCAGGGTTGGGGTTGCCGTAAGGGTAAAGTGTATTGGGTTCCTGCCCGAGGCAGATGCTGAGATATTTTGGCTGCGGCTGGGTGGCTTCAGACTGAACGGCCGGCGCTGTGACTGTCGGGGTGGGCAGGGCCGAGGCGGAGGCGGGCGGCTCAGGGTTGGCGGTCGGGACGTTGCAAGCGCCGAGCAAGAAGCTCAACAAAAACAAGCTCAGGCCGTATTTGAGAAAAGGTGGATTCATGCGGATCACTCCTGGGGCGGGAAGGAAATTTCATGTTTCGGGCAAAATATAACACAACTTGACTTTAGAGTTCGCTTTTATGAGTCTGGAGAAACAGGAAAGCTGGTTTAAAAGGCGATTAAAAACCAAATCTGGACACGGATTTCGCGGATTAAACGAATTTACGCGGATTTTTTAAGAAAATCCGTGAGATTCCGCGTAACATGTGCAATCCGTGTACGAAAAAGCTGCGATTCAAATTGAACTCTAAACTCAAGAACACAAGAAGTAAGTTCTGAACGTGGGCTGATGAAAACCGAGGCCAGGGTGTAAAATCGGGGTAACAAACATTCTGGAGGAGAAGCCATGCTTAAAGAATTTCGTGATTTCGCCATGCGCGGAAACGTGATCGATTTGGCCGTTGGCGTGATTATTGGCGGCGCATTCGGCAAGATTGTCAGTTCGCTGGTCAATGACCTGCTGATGCCGTTGGTGGGGCTGGCCCTGGGCGGCGTCAACTTTTCAGAGCTGTCCTTTACCGTCGGTGAAGCGGTGATTAAGTGGGGCGCATTTGTGCAAACCGTGATCGACTTTGTGATGATCGCCTTTGTGATCTTCCTGATTGTGCGGGCGGCCAACAAGCTCAAGCAAGAAGAACCCGCACGGGCAGAGGCGACCACCAAAACCTGCCCGCAGTGTTTTACGGAAATCCCAATCCCGGCCCTGCGCTGCCCGCATTGCACGTCGCAATTGTAGGGATGGGTGCGCTCAGGACGGCTCGCAAGGTCGTGCGGACGGCTTTTTCTACTACCCGGAGCAGTTCAGATTTTTCACCCTGAGCGTAGTCGCAGGGTGAGTTGCGGGGAAATGTCCTTCGACTGCGGCCCGCAGAAGCGCGCGGGCCTCCGCTCAGGGCGAAGTTGAGAGATGGTCAAGGTGGTTAAAAGAACCGCGCAGCGCTTCGCGGTTCAATTCTCAGCGTTGCGCCAGGACTTGCTCGCTTTAAGAACTTTGAAGTTAAATCCTTGCACAAAAAGCAAGAAAATTAAACACAACCCCACAAAATACGCGGGGCGCGAGGAAACGAAGTAAAAGCTTTAGGTTTTCCTTTGTGTCCGTCGTGACCTTCGTGTTTAAAGGTTTTCTTTTCCGGCTTGTCCGGGTTAAGAAAACGCTGTTTGAAGCCCATGGTTTTCTCAAAGTCGCTTGACTGTTGGGTACAAATATGGCATGTCATTGCGAACCCGGCGTTCTTCAGGCGGGTGAAGCAATCTCCTATCCTGTCAGGGGATTGCCGCGCCGCGAAAAAACTGCGGCTCGCAATCACATTTCCGACTTTGAGAAAGCCATATTTAAAGCCCACTGCTTGATATTCAGGATTGGCGAAGTGGGTTACAATCCAGTTGCCGTGTTTGTTTTTGACGGGCCTGCGCCTGGCGTTTTTTACTCTCAAAGCACCCCCTTCTATTCTTATGGACTTTCTCGACAAACTCAACCCCGCCCAAAAAAAGGCTGTCAGCGCCGGAGATGGGCCGATTCTTGTGATGGCCGGCCCCGGCTCTGGCAAAACGCGCGTTCTGACTCAGCGGATCGCCTATCTGATTGCGTATGAAGGCGTGCGCCCGTACCAGATGCTGGCCGTGACCTTTACCAATAAGGCCGCCCGCGAAATGGGACAGCGGGTCGAGGCCTTGCTCGGCCCAGAGATGACGAGCGGCTTGTTCCTGGGGACGTTTCATTCCATCTGCGCCCGCCTGCTGCGGCGCGAAGCCGACAAACTGCCGGTTTCCTCCGATTTTGTGATCTTCGATGCCGATGACCAGCAGAATATCGTCAAACGGGTTACAAAAGAACTCAACCTGAACGACAAACTCTACCGCCCGGTGGTCGTCCATGCGGCCATCAGCAAGGCCAAGAACGAGTTGATTGGGCCAGATAAATTCCCGGTCGTCACCTACCGCGACGAGGCCGTCAAACGCATCTACGGGCGCTACCAGGAAATGCTGCGCGACTCGAATGCGGTCGATTTTGACGACCTGCTGCTGATGACCGCCAACCTGCTGGCCGATCACCCTGACGTGCGCGAAAAATACGCTCAACGCTTTCGGCACGTCCTGGTCGACGAATTTCAGGACACGAACCAGGCCCAGTACACGCTCATCAAACATCTTTCCTCGGCGCACGGCAATATCTTTTGCGTTGGGGATGGCGATCAATCAATTTACGCCTGGCGTGGCGCAGATTACCGCAATATTCAAAGATTTGAAAAAGACTTTCCCGGCGCGCAGGTCATTCTGCTCGAACAAAACTATCGCTCCAAGCAAATCATTCTCGATGCGGCCATGGCCGTCATCGACAAAGCCCATAACCGGCGCAAGAAAAAACTCTTCAGCGAACTCGGACCGGGCGAGCGCATCAACTATTACGAGGCCTTCGACGACTATGGCGAGGCCAGTTTTGTGGTCGACAGCATCGCCCAACTGATTGCCAGCCGGCGCTTCGACCCCGGCGAATGCGCCGTGATGTACCGCACCAATGCCCAATCGCGTCTGATGGAAGAAGCCTTCCTGGCGGCGCGCCTGCCCTATAAATTGGTGGGAGCGCAGCGTTTCTATGGCCGGCGCGAAGTCAAAGATATGATTGCCTTCCTGCGCCTGGTTCACAACCCCGCCGACGAAATCTCGCTCGACCGGGTCATCAACATCCCGCCGCGCGGGATTGGGGATAAAACCCTGCTGACGCTGCATAGCGTTGCCCGCGGCGCCCGTCTCAGCCCCGGCTCTGTCCTGCTGGACCTGGCGCGCGGATCAGACTCGCCTTATTTTGCCCAGTTTAGCGGACGGGCCGGCCTGGCCCTGGCCGGTTTTGGGGCAAATTTCTCGGCCTGGCGCGGCGTGGCCTCGGCCTACACCGTCCCCGAACTGTTCGACAAAATTCTAGCAGACATCCGCTATCAGGATCATATCGAGGATGGCAGCGAAGAGGGCAAGGAACGCTGGGAGAACGTGGTTGAACTGCGCCGCCTGGCTCAGGAATACGAAAGCCGGACTCTGTCCGAATTTCTTGAAAACGTAGCCCTGATCTCAGACCAGGACACCCTCAGCGAAAACCAGAACGCCCCGACCCTGCTGACCCTGCACGCCGCCAAAGGACTGGAATTTGGGGCAGTCTTCATCGTCGGGCTGGATGACGGCACCCTGCCGCACAGCCGCTCTTTTGACGAACCAGAGCAGATGGAGGAGGAACGCCGCCTGTTCTACGTCGGCATGACGCGCGCCAAAGACGCGCTTTACCTGGTGCGCGCCCTGCAACGCGGCGGACGCGGCTACTCTGAAAGCACGATTCCGTCCCGCTTTTTGGAAGATGTTCCGGGCGAGTTATTAAATGGAAAGAGCCGCGCGGGTGGCGGCGGCCGGCGAGGCGGGACAGGTTACAATCCGCGCCGCGACAGCTGGACACTGCCCTCCCCCCGGCAGGCAGCCCCAATCATCGCGCCCAAGTTCCGGGCCGGGATGCGCGTCAGTCATCCGACCTGGGAAGAAGGGATCGTGCTCGACAGCCGCATCCAGCAGGACGATGAGATTGTGGATGTGATCTTCGAGAGCGTGGGGATGAAGCGCCTTTCGGCAACCCTGGCGCACTTGACTATCTTGAAGTAAACCGCGCCCTCCGCTCAGGGCTTAAACAACCAATAGGAGAAAACCGTGGCACAAACCTTAAAAATCGTTATCCCGATGGCCGGCTGGGGCACACGCATGCGCCCGCAAACCTGGAGCAAGCCCAAGCCGCTGGTCAGTGTGGCGGGGAAAACATCGTTGGATCATCTGATGCAGATGTTCGCGACCATTCCGGCCTCATTTGATGTCGAATACATCTTCATCATCGGGCCGCATCTGGGGGAGCAGATCCCGGTTTACATCGAAAAGAATTATCCGCACCTCAAAGCGAGCTATGTCGTGCAGGAAGAAATGAAGGGCCAGTCGCACGCGCTCTGGCTGGCGCGCCATTCCTTGCATGGCCCAACCATGATGGTTTTTTCAGACACCCTGGTTGAAACCGATTTCTCCTTCATCCAGGATGAAAAGCTGGATGGGGTAGCCTGGGTCAAGCCGGTTCCGGATCCACGGCGATTCGGCGTGGCCGAAGTGGATGGGCAAGGCCAGATCACGCGCCTGATCGAAAAGCCGCAAGGCCTGGAAAACAACCTGGTGCTGGTAGGCTGCTATTTCTTCAAAAAAGGCGAGGCACTGGTTGCCGCCATCGATGAGCAGCTCAAACGCCAGGTGCAGTTGAAAGGCGAGTACTTCCTGGCAGACGCCATCAACATCATGATCGAACACGGCGCAAAAATGCGCCCGGAAAAAGTGGAGGTCTGGCTGGACACCGGCACAATCGAGGCGACTCTTGAGACCAACCTTTACATGCTCGAACATGGCCGCGACAACTCCGCCGAGGCCAGCCAATCTAAAGATCTGACGATTGTGCCGCCGGTTTTCATTCATCCCAGCGCCAAAGTGGAGTGGGCCGTGATTGGGCCGCATGTCTCAATCGGGGCAGACTGCGAGGTCAGCCACTGCATCATCAGCAACAGTATCCTGGATGAGGGCGCAGTCGCCACCCAATCGGTGCTGCACGGCTCTTTTGTCGGCAGGCAGGCCAGGGTGGAGGGGCGCTCTCACACCGTCAACATCGGCGACAACAGCAGCATCCAGTTTTAGGGACATTTTATAGTAGGACAAGGTGACATCTTGTCCTACTATTTTTTTTGCAAGGTCTGTACAATGAGAATACCTATTCTCACCCCTATTGGAGGATTCATGCAGGCAAATGTTAAAAAGAGTTATGTATCAAAACGCGCCGCAGAATTGAAGCCGAGCGGCATTCGGAAATTCTTCGATATTGTCGCCACCATGAAAGATGTCATCTCGCTCGGCATTGGCGAACCGGATTTCACCACTCCAAAGCCAATTCTGGATGCCGGTATCCGCTCTCTCGCCAGTGGTGAGACCCATTACACCTCCAACGCGGGCAAAATAGAATTGCGCCAGGGGATCGCGAAGAACCTGCTGGAGCGCTACAACGTCAAATACGACCCGGCCACGGAGATTATCGCGACCGTCGGCGTTTCAGAAGCCTTATACCTGACCTTTATGGCCCTGCTCGACCCCGGCGATGAAGTCATCATCCCGACCCCGTGCTTTGTCTCGTACCAGGCCGAAGTCTATCTGGCGGGCGGTATTCCGGTTGAGATCCCCAGCCGGCTTGAGAATAATTTTTCGGTCGACCCGGCGGATATTCGCAAGGCCATCACGCCGCGCACCCGGGTCATTTTCATCGGCTATCCCAACAACCCGACCGGGGCGGTTGCCGAGCGCGCGACCATGATCGAAATTGCAAAAATCGCCGAAGAATTCGACCTGATGGTTGTCTCCGACGAAATTTACGACCGCCTGGTGTATGGGTTTGAGCATGTCTGCTTCCCCGCTCTGGGAGAAAGCATTCGCCGCCGGACCGTGCTGCTGGGCGGATTTTCCAAAAGCCACGCCATGACCGGTTGGCGGATCGGCTATGCCGCCGCCCCGCCTGAGATCATCGCCGGGCTGGTACGCATCCACCAATACACGATCATGTCCGCGCCGACCACCGCCCAGGATGCCGCCATCGAAGCCCTCAAAAGCGGCGAACCGCACGTGGAAGAGATGCGCAACGAGTATGACCGCCGCCGCAAATTAATTGTCGGCGGGCTAAACCGGCTTAGCCTGGATACTTTCGAGCCGCGCGGCGCGTTTTACGCCTTCCCCAACATCAGCGCCAGCGGCATGGACGATGAAACCTTCGCCGAGAAATTGCTGCAAGAAGAAAGCGTCGCGGTTGTGCCAGGCTCTGCATTTGGCACGGGCGGGGATGGCTTTGTGCGCTGCTCTTACGCGACCGCCTACGACAAAATCGAAGAAGCCCTGCGGCGCATGGAAAAATTTATGGAACGCCACGGGTAAACCATTTCCCCAATCATGGCAAGGGGCGGGCAATCAGCCCGCCCCTGTTTTTTTCCACCACAGCCCGCTGAATTCCGGCAGGGTCGTACTTTCAACTTCTGCGGCCAGCTGCTCTCCGAAGAAAAAACCAAGCAACTCGCGGGCCTCGGCCAGGCTTTCAAAGCGATAATCGGTCGTAATCTGCCGAAAGTCGCACCCTTTTTGAGCGAGCCAGGTGTAATAATCGTTCAAATGATCAAGACGGATGGGGGCCGGGTGTCCGGTGCCGAGCGACTCAATCAGAATCACCATGCCGCCGGGGCGCAGAATGCGCACAATCTCGCTCCAGCCTGCTTCCAGTTGTGAGCGGTCTCCCCAGACTGAAAGATAGCTAAAGCTCCAGCCGGATACCACCAAATCGGCGCTGGCCGCGGCAATCGGCAGCTGGCGATGGTCGGCGACCTGCGCCTGGCAGTTGTCCAGCCCGGCAGACCTGAAAGACTGAGCGGCCACCCTCAGCATGGCAGCGGAACCATCCAAGGCCCACAGGCTGCGGGCCTTCGGCCCAAGCAAACGCCCGAGACGGCCCGTCCCCGCCCCCAGGTCAACAATATCCAGCCCGGCGGTAGGAATAATCGCTTCAATCGCCCTGAGCAGGTTGCCGTGATGGTCCTCACGCTGAATCAAGCGCTCGTACATCCCGGCGTGCTGGGCGTAGACTTCCTTTTCGCTGGGGATGACGGCCTCAGGCTTTTTTGCGGCGTTGGAGGATGCTGTAAATCGCCAGCCCTAAAGCCAGGGCAGCAGCCAGCCAGGCGCTATTGGCCACAAGCGGAACGCCGGCCTGTTTGACGGCGATCCCAATAAAAGACCAGACAAAAACGAAGAGATAGGCTGCATCGCGGCGGGTAAAGGCCATCAAAATCCCCAAAACGGAGGCGACGACCAGCATGATTACCGCCCAGGCCTCCGGCGCAATCCCCAACCCGTTCCAGCCGGCGTCGTACAACCAGCTGGTGAAATTGGCAATCGTCGCAACGCTGACCCAGCCCAGATAAACGCTAAAGGGAATATCCACGCTCCAGCGTTCGGCGGTGCTAATGGCAGTGCGGCCTACATCCAGCTTAAGATAGCTGACAATCAGCGTGCCGAGCAAAGCCAGCATGACCAGGACGCTCAGATCAAACTGGTTGTAATGCCAGCAAAACAGCCAGAACGCATTGAAGACGCCGCTCAAGGCAAACCAGTAGCCAAGTTTTTGCAAACGCGGGTTATTCTTTTGGGCGGGCAAAAACTGGTAGATGGTAAAAGCGATCCAGCCAAGATAGACAACGCCCCAGATGGCAAAGACGTAGCCCGCCGGGACGAAAAAGACCTTGAAGCGGTCTGAGATTTCGCCGGTATCCTGCCCATTGAGGGGCAAGGTGCTTGCGAGGATATTGATGGTCAGGGCCAGGACAACCGAAAGGGCATTGGCCGCTTGTCGTAAAGTGTTTTTGGACATATTTTTCTCCTATTCTTTCTTCAAAAATGAAAACATGTTCTTATTGTACCGCCAAGCAGCCCAAATGCTATTTAAAAATGGGTTTTTCCCAGGCCGGGCTTTGGCAAAGCGAGATGATTTCATAAAAAACAGCCAACCGGGCGGTTTTGCGCCAGAATGTGGGATAATGAACATAACCTAAGTTTTAAGCTGTAAAATTCCCAAAGAACAGGATGTCACCTTGGCCAAAGTTAATTATAAACACGAAAAACGTCAGAAAGAACTCGACAAAAAAAAGAAAAAAGAGCAGAAGATAAAAAAGAAGCAGGAAAAGAAAGAGATAACGCCTGCCGAAAATAAAACTGAGACTTCACAAGAGTAGCCAACAAGCAGGGCGTCCCAACTGGGACGCCCTGCTTGTTTTCAAACCTTCAGCTCTGTTCTCAGGGAGTCGGAATTGGGGTGCCTTCACCCGCCACAACAATTTCCACGCTGACAAATTCGCCGAAAAGCTCGCCGCGGCCATTCGCCAGACGCCAGACGCCGGAGTATTCGCCGGGTGTGTTGGGCGCAAATAATCGGACGCTGACATTGGCCTGACCCTGCGGCGCAACCGTCTGACCGATCTCGCGGGTATTGCCCTGCATCAGGTTGCCGGTCACAAAAACAATCGTGTAACCTGGCTTCCAGGTGCAAGTGCCTGTGTTTTGAAATGTCCAGGTTTTTTCAAAGACCTGGCCGCGCGCCAGAATCGTACCGTCTGGGATGGTGACATCTGCCACAAAGGCAGAATTATCACAAAAATTGTTCGTGACAGAGGTGGGGACAATCGGCGTGAGCGAGGGGGTTTCGGTAATTGTAGCGGTGGGCGTGACCGTCGCGCTGGGGGTGGAGGTCGGTTCCAGCGTCGGCGTTTGGGTAGCCTGGGCGGCGATGGTCTGGGCAATCGCCGCTTCGACCTGGGCGGTGGCTTCCTGGGCGGTGCTGATGCTGATCGATCCGCAGCCAGCCAGGAGCGCCGTCAGGAGCGGCAAGCTGAAAAGCAAATTTTTGATGGATGGTTTTAACATGGTCTTATTCCTCAATCGCTGGTTCAAACAGATTGGAAAGCACCCATTCTAACACCTTCCTGGCCTTGAAAACGCTGATTCAAACGAGACCAGTATGACGTTCCTCAACCCAAATTGTAAACGAGATCGCCTTTTGACGTTTTTTTGACGCTGCCTGGTTACAAAAGAAACATGACCACGACCCCCTACCGCTCTTACCTGCTGCGCCTGTGGCTCGAACCGAGCAACCCGCCTGAATGGCGCGCCATGCTCGAAAGCCCGTCCAGCGGCGAACGGCACGGATTCTCCAGCCTGAAGGCGCTCTTTGCTTTTGTGGAGCAGGAGGCCGAGCGGTTGGAAAGTGAAACCAACGCGCGGACAGACCCGAATTTTCCTTAAATTTATTCGCGTCTTCTGCGCCCTCATCAAAAGGAGATTCACCCATGAAAAAGTTCATTCCGCTTTGTCTCGTTTTTTTATTATTACTGACCAGCCTGGCCTGCAACTTTGGCGCGCAGCCCGCCGCCGAACCGACTCCGGTCGAGACGGACGCCTGCTGCACCAACGAGCCGCCCACCCTGCAAGAAACCGTCGCGCCTGACGCGGCTGCCACCCCCGTCCCGCCCGGCGGGCCGCAAACTTCCGGGCTGGAAACTGGCCGGTATCCCTTCACCAACGCCAACGTCGTGCTCGATTTGGTCGTCTACAAAGGCGTCATCCATGCCGCCACGTTGGGCGGGCTGGTCACCTGGCGGCTGGACAGCGGCTATTCGATGCGCTATACCCCACTGGATGGGATGGGACACGTCAGCGCCAACGCCATTGTCTACTGCGAAATCCCGCAGCCGAGGATTTTGGTCGGGACCCTGAGCGGGATCAGCGTCTACGACCCGAACAGCGGTCTGTGGGAAAAAGGCTTAACCTTCCCTGCCGAAAGCCGGGTGGATGTCAGCAGAATCGAACGGCTGTACTGTGACCAGGCCAACAACCGCCTGCTGATTGGCTACAACGGCCTGGGCATCTACGACTTGAAAAGCGGCGGCTTCCAGCATTTCACCAGCAAGGAAGGCCTGTTGTGGGATTCGGTCAGAGGCATCACCGTCAACGGCCAGGACATCTGGATCGCGAGCGGCTACAAGGGCATCGCAAAAATCTCCAACGGACAGGTGAAAACCTACAGCGCCGCCGACGGAATGCCCGACGAACGCGCCAATGCGCTGGCCTTTGCCCAGGATGGGACGCTGTGGGTCGGCGCTTCGAGCGGCATCCAATCCTTTAAGGCGGATAAATGGACGCTTTACGGCTCAGACAGCCCGGCCGCTTTGGGCAATGTCGACCAAATCCGGGTTGCGCCAGACGGCAAACTGTGGCTCACCACCCTGCCGCTCGGCGTCGGCAGGCTGTGCCAGTTCAACCCGAAAACCGCGGCCTGCGACGTGGATTTCAAGGAAATCGATCAGCAGGGCATTTTGGCCCTGGCCCTGACCGAATCGGGCGGGCCGGTCTATGGCACGAGCAAGGGCGTCTATGTTTTCGAGAACGGCGCGGCCAAAGCCTTCAAAACCGACGACCAACTCGCCAGCAACTACGTTGATTCGTTCGCCTCCGCGCCCGACGGCATGTTGTGGGTCGGCAGCGACGCCGGCATCCACGTCCTCGACCCGGCCAACCCGGCCGCCAAGTGGCAAACCTTCCGCCAGACTGAAACCCCCGAAATGGGCGGCAGTTGGGGCAAGGCAATCGCTATCGCCCCGGACGGAAGCGTCTGGCTGGCAGCGACCAACGGTTCCGCCAGCCGCTACCAAAACGGGGCGTGGACCGCCTTCAAAGACATCTACTCCTTCGACACGGTCGCGGTCGATGGCCAGGGCCGGGCCTGGTTCGGCGATGACAGCAAGGGCGTGGTCGTCCTGAACGGCGACGGTTCACAGGCGATGAGCTTCAGCAGCGCCAACGGCCTGCCCGGTGACAACGTCCAGGCGATTGTGGTCGATTTATCGGGCCGGGTCTGGATCGGGACGAACGAGGGCCTCGCCAAATACGAAAATGAGATGCTTGAAGTGGTTTTCGGCAAAGATACGAAAGAAATCCCCAACAAATACATCCGCGCCCTGGCGGTAGATTCGACTGGCGCACTGGTGATTGGCACCTTTACCGGCGTCGCCCGCTATGACGGGACCCGGGCCGAAGTGCTGGTCGATTTTCTCAAAGACGGCTTCAGCGAAGCGCGCCTGACGACGCTGGCTGTGTCTCCCGCTGGCGCGGTCTGGGTGGGGACCGACAAGGGCCTGCTGGCCCAACAAAACGGGGCCTGGAAACTGCTCACTACCGCCGACGGCCTGCTGACCAACTACATCTCGGCCCTGCACGTCGACCAGTACGGCGCGGTCTGGGTCGGGGGCGGCGGCTCCAACTTCGACGGCGGCGGGATGTTGCAAATTGTGCCATAAGCATAGGGTGAGGAGGGCGGTTAAAGCCGCCTCCTCGCCCACGCCAAAACCGCACTCCTTAAAAGTTTGGATCGTATCCTGAAAGGAAAAATCGATGAAAAACAAAACAATTCTGCTGGCCGTCTTCGTCCTGGCTGGCCTGCTGCTCTCGGCCTGCAAAGTCAACTTTATCACCGACCTCCAAAGCAGCGGCGCTGGCACTTACACCCAGGAAATTGGTTTCGAGGGTGACGAAGCCTCAATGGCCGGGCTGAGCGACGGCAGCGAGGATTTCTGCGCCAAACAGAACGAAGAACTGCCGCCCGGCACCTCCATCCGCCAGGAGACGCGCAACGAAGCCGAAACCTGGTGCGTTTACGAAACACCGTTCAAGTCCATCGAAGAGTTGCAAGCCATCTATGGCGCGACCGATACCCGCATCAACGAAATTTCCATCGTCGATGGCAAACTGACTTACGATATCAGCCTCGACCTGAGCGGCGACAGCGGCGCGCCCATGGGGGCCGACATTTTCTGGATCGTCAACATGCCGGGAAAACTGATCGAAAACAACGCCAGCCAGCAATCTGACAACACCCTGAAATGGAAACTGGTCGGCGGCGAACTCAATAACATCCGCGCGGTCAGCGAAATTGGCGGGCTGAACTTCGATCTGGGCGGCGATTGGGTTGGGTACGTCTTGGGCGGCGGCTTTTTGCTGTGCGTGTGCTGTTTCGTGCCGCTGGTCATCGCCGCGCTGGCCTTCTTCCTGATTCGGCGCAAGAAACAGGCCGAACCTTCCGCCGCTTAGCCACGGGCTGCTGATCGCGCATTACAGGAGACTGAAATGGACGATATCCTCCTCAACCTGATTGTTTTCGCCGCTTTGGCAATAGTTGGCGGGCTGGTGTTTGTTCTCGTCCGCCAGCGACAAGCCCAAAGCAGGCAGGAAATCATTCAAATGGCCGCCGAAAAAGGCTGGCAAATCGAAACCCTGCGCGAACCGCTCCGGTGGGGAGAGCGGCTCATTTCCCCAGGCTGGCGTCTGGAAGCAACTTCCCGCGCCAGCGGGCGGGAACTGGACTCCGGTTCGAGCGATGTTGCCATGCAGACGGTCTGGAGCGCCGACCAGCCCGGCCCGACCCTGCTAATCGGCGAACGCAGCTCCCAGGCAAATCTCGGCTCTCTGGGCGGGATGCTCCAGCAGCAGGTTTTACAGCTTGCCCTCGGCCCAGATGCAAATGGGCTGACCGAAATCCGGGCTGGGAGCGCGGCCTTCCAGCAGAAATACATGCTCTGGGCCCAAAACCCGGCTGATGTGCGCCTCTCCACGCAGCTGGAGTCGATCCTGCTCGAATGGAAAGGGATCAAGCCGATCATTAAACGCACCTCCGCAGGCCTGACCATTGAATTACAGGGCGCGCACCTGAAAACCGCGCCCGATTTGTTACGGCTGGTCGATTTAGGCGAGACCTCGCTGAAAACGCTCTAAAAAGAAAAGAGTTTGCGATGAAAACCAAAATGAAAATCCTCCTGTCCGGCCTGTGGGGGCTTGGGTTGCTGCTCTCAGGCTGCGCCTTGCCGGGCGCGCTTCAACCCGGCGCGCCTGCGTCAGCAAACAAAGCTGAACAACCTGCTGCCTCGGCTACAACACTCACAGAATCAGCGCCCGGCGAGTCGCCCGCCGCAATCTCTCCAACACCAGCCGAGACACTACCCGTTGCCAGTGAGGCGGCCCCGACAGAAATTGCGATCAGCCACCAAAGCAGGCCGGGGAATCCGCTTTACAGCCAGGCCCTGCCCGGGGAATGCAACACCGGCTTCAATTACAAAATCGGATTCCGGGTGCGGCCGCCCTGCGATACCTGGGGCACCAATATGCTCGAACGCGCCGTCTCGGCAGATATGAGCAGCTTCTATCACTATATCGACATCCTTAGCGCCCGGGTCGGCAAATCCGGCGACTGGTTTTACGCCAGCTTCGATCTGTTCGGAGCCGGGATGGCCGAGGAGGGCGTTCCGCTGACCTATTTCTTCGAACTGGACCTGGACCAGAATGGGCGCGGAGACATTTTGCTGGCGGTGCAAGACCTTGACCTGTACATCAGCGAGTGGAGCGTGACCGGCGTCCGCGCCTGGCGCGACCTGAACGGCGATGTCGGCGGCCCGACCGCCGTCCGCCCGGACGGCCAATCTGGGGACGGCTACGAGACCCTGGTTTTTGATCAGGGCCTGGGCGACGATCCCGACCTGGCCTGGGTGCGCCACAACCCGGACAACTACCAAAGGATTGAGTTTGCCTTCAAACCGGCCCTGCTGGACAGGAAAGAATCCTTCATGTTGTGGGCGGGAGCCATGCGCGGCCGCTTCGACCCGCAGGCCTTTGACCTGGTCGACAGCCAATCCGAAACCGCGTTGTACGAGGTGGACACCACCTGCGGCTGGGTTTTCGGTCACGAAAAAGGCTACAACCTCAAGAAATGTTTCGTCGCGCCTGACCCGACCAAGGCTCCCCAAGAGGAGAGCGGCCCCGCCATCTGCATCAAGCCGCCGCACCCGAACCCACAAGATGGCGGCTGGGTCTGGAACGAAGCCAAATGCAAATGGGAACTGTGGAATTAGGCAAAAAGAGAGCACAGATGAAAAACAGATTTTTCCTGGCATTCCTGGCGCTCCTGCTCGCTTCGCTGGCCTGTAAGACCGTCCAGCCCGCAGCGCCAGATGCCCCATCCAGCGCGCCGCCTGTCCTCCGCGCAGCAATCACCGCGACAGCGACTGTCCGACCTGCGCCGACCGGCCCGCTTCCGCAACCAGCCGCCGCCCGCCCGGGGACAATCTACTGGCCGATGCAGGCCTTCTCCGAAACCGGCGACCCCGATTTTGCCACCGGTCAGCCGGACGTGAGCAACTGCGCCGAAGCGATGCAGCCCACCTGGGCGGCCTCCGCCTCCGACCAGCCCGCCAGCCTGACCCTGACCTACCCGACGCCCGTCCTCGCCAGCCAAATCGACCTGTACACACTCGGACAGCCCGGCGACCTGCTGCGGGTCGAGGTGCGGAACAGCCTCTCCGGGTTGGGACGGGTGATCCATGACGGCGGGCAGGCTGCGCTGAGCCTGCCCGAAGCCCTGAGCGACCCGTCGCAGGGAAGTTGCCCGGCCAAACTCTCCCTGCCGGTGAAGGTCGATTTCGAAGTCGACCTGGTCATCGTCACGGTCGCCGCCTCCCCCAATCCCCTCCAAATCGATGCGGTTGGCCTGGCCGGGGAACTGCTTGGCCTGATCGAACCGCCGGTTTTCTGGCGCGTGCCGCTGCCCGGAACGCCGGTCAGCCTGGCGGTCAACCAAAACGGGTTGGTTTTTGCCGCGACCGAGCCGGACGGCCTGTTCACGTATGATGTCGAAGGAAACCAACTCAAGCAGCATTCCATTCCCAACGGAGCCCAACTAACCGACGTGACCGCCGACCCCTTCGGCAACTTTGTGATAATCGATGACGGCTACGGCTGGTTTATCCTGATGTCGCCCGAAGGCGAACATCTGACCATCGGCGGCGAGTACCTGTACGGCCAGGGAGCGGTCAGCCCCGCCGACGGCAATCTTTATGTCCTGAAAGATAAATCCATCCTGGTTTACACCAGCGACACCGCCGAATTCCTGCGCGAAATGGCGATTGATGAACTGCCCGCCTACAGCAGCCTGGCCTTTGACCCCGCCGGGCGATTGTTCAGCCTTCGCAACCCGCAATGGCAGCCGGAACTGCTCCAACTCGACCCACAGACCGGGGCCGAACTGGATGCCATCCCGCTCGCCCGCGCCAACCAATACCCCGTCGAAATTGTTGCGCGTGACCTGGCGATTGACGCCAGCGGTAATTTTTATGTGCTGTTCCAGATGAACACCGGCCAAATCGCGATCCATGTCCTCGATTCGCAGGGCAGCTTCGTCAGCCGCTTTGGCCGCCTGACCTCCGACCCTGACGACTGGCCGGAAGGCGCGTTTTTCGACGCGCGCGCCCTGGCCGTCAGCCCCGATGGCCGTTTCGTGCTGGTCGCCGATGGGTACGATGAAACTTCCTACCTGACCGCCTTTCTGCTGGAGCCGGAACCATGAAACTGCGCTTTTTGGGAATCGGAATGTTGTTCACGCTCTGGCTTTCTGCCTGTGGCCCGGGCTTTGGGCCTGCCCCCAGCTTAACCCCGGCGGAAGAGACGCCCCGTATCTTATCCACCGTTACCCAGGCCGCCGCCATCCTGACACCTTCCCCGCCTCCAACGCAATCGTCCACAGCCTCCCCAATTCTCCAATCTACCGATTTGCCAACTTCCAATTTACCAATCACCCCATTACCCATTACCCAATTACCAATCGCCACTTGTTTAGCTGACAGCCTTCAATCTTTCGCCTACCTGCCCAATTCCATCGTCCTGCTTGAAATCCTGCCCCTCGAAGACGGCAGCCTGCTCCTGCGCGGCCTGCTCGACGACAAACCCGGCACCTGGCTCGCCAAAACCGACCCCGCCGGAATGATTCTCTGGCAAAACGTTTATGGCAGCGGCTCGTGCAGCCTGCGCCCCGGCCCCAACGGCAGTTTCGTGCTCGAATTTGGAAGAACCAGCCTCGAAATCGCCGGGGATGGTTCGCTGGTTGGGAACGGCTACAGCGTCCCCTGGTTTCAACGCAACGCCGATGACAGCCTGACCCTCCTCTCCGGCGGACGGGTGGCCCATCTCAACAGCGCCAAAAACTGGGCTTACAGCATCAAGGATTTCGGCGGCTTCGCGCTTCCGGCCTCCGATGGCGGCGCATGGTTTGCTTACGCGGGTGTCTATACAGATACGTCGGTTTATTATGCCCCGCAATGCACCGATATCAAGGTCATCAAAATCCTGCCGGGTGGTGAGGTCATCCAGCGCGTGTACGGCAAACTGGTCGGCGACGAAACCCTCGAATTTCTCTATCCGGCCAACGACGGCGGCGCGCTGCTGGCCGGTTCGCACGCCTACGAAGAACTCGCCCCCGATTACGACATCTGGCTGATGAAACTAAACGCCAGCGGCGGGCTGTCCTGGCAGACGACGCTCAAGCTGCCGCCCCATCATGAAACCCTGACTGGGATTTATTTCCTTAAAACCGGCTATCTGGCCGTCCTGACAACGCCCGTCGAAAACGACAATCCGCTGCTGGTGCGGCTGAAACCCAACGGCAGCCTGGCCTGGCAGAAAATTCTGACCTCCAGCCGCGGCACGGTCCAAATCAGCGCTGTGGCCGAAACCGCAGATGGCGGCCTGCTGCTGGCCGGTGAAACCTGGGAAAAGAACAACGTCTACTGGCTGGCCCGGCTCGACTCGCGCGGCAACCTGCTCTGGGAGAAAACCCTCGGCTACTACGGCTTGGCCGACGCGCCAGGCACAAGCGTAACCGCCATTCTGCCGCTTGCGGACGGCGAAATCCTGCTCGGCGGCAGCAGCGATTTGGTCGGGAATGCCATTAACGCAGCCTCGTCCGCCTGGTTGGCGCAGATTCCCGATTCCGGGCAGGTTTTCGGCCTGATCAGCCTGCAACCCGGCAAATTTACGGTCATTTCCAGCCTCGCCAGCCGCCCGAACAACTTGCCGAACGAGGTCTTGGCCCTAGACAAAATTTTCTGGGACGAGACGGAGGCCGAAGTCACGCCGATCGATCTCCAGCCGGTCTCGGTCTGCCTGCCCGCCGAAGCCTCCTTCCCCACCCCGGCAGCGCTCCCCAGCCTGACGCCTTCTCTGACCCCCACGCCTTCTTTCACCCGCGATCTGTACCTGTCCAATCCGCCCATGCAGGGCGACGATGTGCGGATGCTGCAAGAGCGCCTGCTCGAGCTGGGCTACAGCGAAGTCGGCCTGCCGGATGGCATCTTTGGCAAAATGAGCGAGGCCGCCGTGCGCCGCTTCCAGCAAAACAACGGCCTGGAAGTGGATGGTTACCTCGGCCCCAAAACATGGCGCACGCTCTTCAGCCCCGATGCGGCCCGTGGAGGGTAGCGAACTTTAAATTGGTCGCTTTTCAGGATCAGTTCATTCACAATTCGCGCTTCGAAAACGCGCTTTTCATCAACAACAATCCGCCTGTGGCCTGGTGCGGGCGGTTTAGGCGGGCGGATTTTGCGCGAGGAAAGACTCAATGCAGGCCGCAAGACCGTCGACATCGTCCAGGTCAAACACGGGGACGCTTGTCTTGAGGGCGATATCGCTTGCATAGGCGATTAAATTCTCAGGAGCGCTGATTGGCTCAGAACTCAACCCGCTCCGTATAATTTCAATCGAAGGTTTGCCGGCATTCTTGTAACCTTCGACAAGGATTAAATCAACATCGGCAATCTCGCGGACGATTTCATCGAGGGTCAGCTCTTTTTTGAGAAGGCGATAAGAGGCCAGCTTATCGGGCGCGGCAATGACGACATGTTCGCTGCCCGCCCGGGCATGCCGCCAGCTATCTTTTTGGGGCTGGTCAATTTCAAAGCCGGCGTGTGAGTGGTGTTTCACCGTCGCAATGTGATAGCCCCTGCGTTTTAGCTGCGGGATGAGCTTTTCGAGTAGGGTGGTCTTTCCAGCGCCAGACCTGGCAATGATGGTAATGACAGGAATCGACATGAGTCTCCTCAGGGCAAGAACAGGATCAAGATCAAGAGAGAGGCCTCCCCAAGAATGAGCCATCCGTCCAGTGTGCCAATTTTGAGGGGCGTCGTGCGGCTTAGCTCGGGCCGAAAGGCGCGCGCTTCTGCCGCAAGCACAATCTGATCGGCGTGGCGCAGCGAATTGGTCAGAATCGTCAGCAACAACAATTGGATTGCGCGCCACCAATTGGCGCGCAATCCGCCGCGCATGCGCAGGCTGTGCCAGGCATTCGTGCTGGATTGGCGCAGGTCGGGCAGCAGGTTGGCCGCCACCCCGATTGAAAAACCCAACCCCTGCAATCCGCCGCGTTCGATCAAACCGGCCAGCTCGGTAATATTGACCGAACTCGAAAGGCCGTCCGCCGCCAGCAAAATGGCAACGGCCCGCAGGGTCATCTGGGCGCCATTCATCAAGGCAACCGAAGAAACGGGCAAGCCCAAAATCATCCAATCAGGGCCGCTTTCCGGGACGCCAAAAAACACGTTGACCAGAAACAAGCCGCCCAGGATGAGCAGCCAGCGCGGGCGGGCCAGGCGCTGCAAGGCAAACGGATAAGCCGCCACCAGGACCACGAGCGTGAGCAGGGCCGGCACAAGCCCGCGTGAGAGCGGCGGCAGGAGAACCATGCCGATTGCCCACAGAAAAATGCTCAAATGAGCCAGGCTCCCAAAGCGGGGCCTGGCTTTTTGGGGTTCGCGCATGGATTGGGCCGCTTTCATCCTTATGGGATTGCGATAATCTCTGTCAGCTGGCGCGGATTCAGCTTGCCGCCTTCTTTTGGCAGCACCATCCGAAAGGGTGCGTCTTCGGCGCTGAGCGGGCCATCGGCCTGGGCATAGGCCACAATCGTATCGGGGAGGTTATAAAGCGCGGCATCATAGTTGGCCGAAAAGCCGTCTGCGGCGACTGCTTTGACTGCGGAGAGCGCAGCGGGATCAATGCCGGCATCCGCCAGCAAAACTGTCAACGGTACGCCGAGGTAGGTGATACCGTTGATCGTGGCTTGTGCATCCCCGAGCGCCTTGAGATCGGCGTTGGTGTAGGTTTTTTCAAGGGTGCCGTTCGACACTTTCAAAGCGTCGGCAGCGGGGGTCTGGGCGGCAGGCGCACAAGCTGCCAGGGCCACCATCAAAGCCAAACTCAAAAGTAAAAAGCGTTTCATTAGTAGAGTCTCCTATCAGAAATTAGATTTCAAGCGGTTCGGGCAGGGTTGCGCCCAGTCTTATTTTTAAAACTTGTCCAAGTTTCCAGCCCAGCCAACCGCCCAGGCCGCCGACTGCCAGGTGCAAAATGACCAGGGCCAGCACAATCCACAAGGCGGCCTGAGCCGGCAGCCGAAACAGGCGGCTGCCCGTATCCAGCAAATCGAGCCAGACGACAAACAGGTTGCGGCCAAACAAAAGCGCGCCGGTCACGAAAGGCTGGACAACCGTCCATAAGGATGCGCCGGCGCTGGCAAAGATAAAAGCCAGCATGGACGGCTTCGGGAAGATATCCAGAATCAGTTCCGCAACCAGGGCTTCGGTCAAGATGCCGACCATGGGCCCAATCAGGATATTGCCAATGCTGAATAATTTCAGCGTCATCGCGATCAGGCCGATGAAAATAGTGGAGCCGCGCCGCGGCACAAACAGACGGGCAATCGAGGCCACCATTACGCCAATCACCGAAAGCATCATGCCGCTCAAGGGCAAATGGATGGCGTGCAGCACCGAACCCAGGCTGATCTCTACCAGGCCCCACAACGCCCCAAATACAGCCAGGGTTACGAGTTCGCGGGTTGAAAATTTCATAATTGTCCTTTCCACTCAAATTAATTTGCAGGATACCCGTCCGGCAGCGGGCTGGTTTTATCAGGATCAGGGCCGGAAGCGCGGCCCATCGAAACGGGATCAATTTTCCCGTCGAGCGTGATGCGGCCTTTCTCCATCAAAATAACACGGCGCGCGTAGCGATGCACCAATTTATAGTCATGGGTAATCAGCAAAATGGCAGCGCCCTGGGCGTTGAGCTGCATCAGGCAATCCATCAGTTGTTGCAGGTGACGCCAATCCTGCCCGAGGGTAGGCTCATCGAGAATGACCAGGGCGGGGCGCAGGGCAATGCAGGAGGCCAGGGCGGTGCGCTGCTGCTGCCCAATCGACAGCGAAAATGGGCGGCGGGCGCGCAGCAGGAGCAGGTCTGCGCTGGCAAGCGTCTGTTCGTGGATGTGCTCGTCAAAGCTGCGATAATTGCGCGGGCCGAACGAAACTTCTTCCTCGACCGAATCGGTAAAGAGCTGGTCGGCAGGGTTTTGAAATAGCAGGGCAATATCCAGGCCGGGGCGCGGGCGGGATGTGCCGCGCACGAGCGTTTTCCCGCTCAGGGGTTTGAGCAGTCCCGCCGCGGCCAGGGCCAGGGTCGATTTGCCCGTGCCATTGTTGCCAACCAGGGCGACAAACTCGCCGGGGAAAATTTTCAGATCGATGTCGTGGATGATGGCCTGACCGTTGTAGCCGGCGGTAATATTTCGGAGGTCAAGCAAGGGCGGCTGACCGGCGGGAGGCTGCCCGTTCGGGACCAGCAAGCGCGACCAGTCCGCGAGCGACTCCATCGTCGGACGGCGCAAACCAAACTTGCGGCGAATTTCGTGATCGCCGAGCACCTCTTCAAAATTGCCTTGAGCCACCTGCTGGCCTTCGTCCAGCACCAGCACTTTGTCTGCAATCCGGCGCACCTCGGCCAGGCGATGTTCGATCAGCACGATTGTCAGGCCAAATTGACGGCGCAGGTTTTCGAGGGCCGCGATGACACTTTGGGTACCCGGCACATCCAGCGAGGCGGTCGGTTCATCCAGCACCAGCACCTGGGGACGCATGGCCAGGGCGGCCGCGATAGCGATCCGCTGAATCTGTCCGCCAGAGAGGTTGGCGGGCTTTTTATCGCGCAATTCGGTCAGCCCAAGCGCCTCGAGCGCCCAATTGACGCGGGCCGCAACTTCATCTTCTGGAAAGCCGAGGTTGCGCGGGCCAAAAGCAATTTCATCGTCCACGCGCAAGTGGAAAAGCTGGGCGCGCGGATTTTGGAAAACGACGCCGACCTTTTGCGAGATTTCTGCGAGAGGCGTGTGGAGGACATCCAGGCTGGCCACCGTCACCTGGCCCTCGACCTGGGCCGGAATCGAATGGGGGATAATTCCCGTCAGGACACGCGCCAGGGTCGACTTGCCGCAGCCAGAAACGCCGGTCACAATCAGGCATTCAGCGGCCTTCAGGCTGAGCGAAACCTGCTGCAAAACCCGGCTGGGCCCGTACGAGACGGTTAAGTCAGAAACCTGGATCATGCCGCGGCCTGTGGGCCGCTGCGCCTGCCCATTCGAAGGCCCAAGACCTGGTGCGGGCACAGATGCGGATGAATTGCCGCGCTTTTTTGCAAGAAATCTTGTAAAGTTGTCACCTTTGCCTGACTTTCAAGTAAAGCGATTAAAAAACTCGCCCGGCGGGAACCAGGCGAGTTTTGAGGCCGTTGCAGGGTCTCAGCTCCTTTCCAAGTCGATCCCATTTGCGGTGAGACTTCGGGAGGCCGCCCTGTTTCCGGGGAAACCCTTGCCCTGCGCGCAGGGCTGTCCAGTCTGCCATGACTTTCGTTTTAGACAGAAAAGATCGGAGTGATTTTGGGGACAGGTTCTTTTGAACTCGTCCCAATTTGATGATACTGAACTTTGCGTTATTTCACATCATGATTTTGGATGGTTTTTCTTATTACCCGAAAGAGTGAAGCCGGAGCCGGGGGATTCATTTGGTGAGTGATTTCTTCACCTTTTCCAATTCGTCGAGCATGTCCAGCTCTGTTTTTAACTCGTCAGAAAAGGAGGCGAGATAGGCTTTCACGTTGCGCACAAATTTACCGATCTCACGGGCAGAGCGGGCCAGCCGTTCAGGGCCAAGCACGATCGCTGCCAGCAAGAGAATAACAAGCAGTTCATTGCTGCCAATCCCAAAAATATCCATATCAACCTCGCCTGACCAACGCTGCCAGGAGGATGCTGACCAGGTACAGGCCCATCAGCGGCAGCATCACCAATCCCATGTTGACCGGGTCAACCGTGGGTGTAACCGCCGCAGCGACGATCGCCATGATCACCAGGGCATAGCGCCAGCCTTCCAGCAGCTGTTTTGCGGAGACGAATTTCAGCTTGGCCAGGAACATAATCACCAGCGGCATTTCAAAACAGAGGCCGATCCAGAACATTAAGCGTGTGATGAAATCGAAATAGTTTTCAGGGCGAACCTGGGTGGTAATGCCCAGAAAATTCGTCAGGAAAGGGACTGCCGTCGGCAGCATTACAAACCAGGTGAAAGCCACTCCGCCCGCAAAGAGGATCGTCGCAAAAGGCACGATGAGCAGTAGCCAGCGGCGTTCGCTCGTTTTCAGGCCGGGCAGGATGAAGGCCATCAACTGATAAATGATGAAGGGCATCCCCAGGATGAACCCGCCCAGCAGGGAAACCTTCATAAAGGTGGCGATGTTCTCGGTAATCTCGATTGAGATTAGTTTCTCCGTGCCGCCGATCGGCGCGGCCAGGTAATCGATAATCTGCTGCGCGAAGATAAAGCTGAAAGCGGTCGCGGCCACCAGCGCGGCAAACGCCTTGAACAGCCTGCGACGCAGTTCGTCCAGGTGCTGAAGCAAGGGGGCCGAAGTTTCAAGCTGGGTGCTGGCTTTTTGATGGGCGCGTCCAAATGCGCCCAAGTAGCCAGCCCAGTTCCGTTTGGCCTTCTTCTCCGCTAACGTTTCCTTGTCACGCGCAGACATTTATTCCTTCGCGGCTTTATCCGCTGAGGCGTTCTCGTCTGGTTTGCCAGAGAGTCCTTCGCGGAATTCGCGCATCCCTTTCCCCAATTCACCAGCGATCTTGCCAATCCGTCCCACGCCGAAGAGCAGGACAATGATAACCAGGATGATGAGCAGTTCGGGCGTTCCCAAGCCAAACATAGTATTCTCCTTATATATCCGATAAACGAAAATCTTTAGGGTAGGTCAGGTCAAGTTTGAGTTCCCGCAGGTAGGTTTCCCCGCCACGCTCCTCGAGGACGTTAGTCGATATACCCACCTCGATATCGAGTTTTTTCAACATCCTGATCTTGCTGACATGAAAAACAAGGCTGCCGGGCTTGTCACCGGCCCTGTAATCGCGATAGCCATTCTTTTGGAAAGCCGCCTTTGCGATTTCGGCGTCTTTGCCAAAGACCTTGGCCGCCTTCAAGAAGTAGTCGCGGCGTGAAAAGTATAGCACATTCATTTTAACGGGCTTCAGATCCTGCTGATAAATCTGGCCGGTGTGTTTGTTTTCGAGCGAGCAGTAATGGACGCCCAGTTGCAGGCCTTGCTCCAAAGCAAACTCGATCAGGTCGAGGCAGGCCTGCTCACTGCCGGCCACAGGCAGCCCGCCGGCATACCAGTAGTTGTACAGCACCCGGAAAGGCCGGGCTTTGATCAGATAGCCGCGCGCGCGGTATTCCTGGGCGTTGTGGAGCGGGAAACAAAATTCGAGCAAGTTGATTCCGAAGACGCCCAAACGCTCCAGTTCAAGCAAAATTTCCTGCATGGCCTCCCGCGAATCGGGTAAAACCGGCATCTCGACCATGACGTTCGGGATATACTCACGCGCCAGAGCGATCTGGTCGAAGGTGTGCTGGCGCGCGGTGGGCGTATCTTCAACCCGAATGCTGAAACGGATTTCATCCATGCCGGCCTCTTTGAAGGCCTGCAAGGTCTCACGCTCCAGCTGATCGCCGCAGGTGTAAAGACGCGTATAGGCTTTGGGAAAGTTCTGGCGGGCATGTTGGAAAAAGTTGATCGTTTCTTCTTTGTAAAGCAAGGGTTCACCGCCGGTCAGAGCCAAATGCTGGGCAGGCCCGCCGCTCTGTTGGAGGGCGTCCAGTTCGGCGGCTACGTCGCGTTTATGCTCGCGGTGATGCTGATAGTCTTCCTGGTTCGGGTTGAAACAGAAAAAACAATCGCGGTGACATTTAAGCGAGATAAAGAATGTTCTGCTGCCAATGCCGCGCTGGCAAGCCAGGCAACCGCCCGAGATGCGCTGGGTATAGACGCTTTTCGCATCATTGCGCACGATTGCGCCGCGTTTACCCAGATCAGACAGGCGCTGGGCCACCTGCTGGCTGTCATCCAGCGCTTCAACGTCGAGGCCCATCTGGCGCACCTGATCCATGAAATCCTGATAGATTTGGACGTACTGCCCGGCCTGTGACCTCAGTTCAGGGTTGCGGATGGAGGCCAGTGTACTCTCGTTGATCTCAATAATCATCGGGCTGCTCCACTGCTACAGGTTTGTTCCGTTTAAATCCGGGCGGCAGGACAGAACCAAACCGGTTTTCACGGCGGTATTGGCACAGCTCGCACAGCCGCGTGGCCCCGCGTTTTGCCGTCAGCGCGGCGCACTGCTCACATTTGATCAACTCACCCGCCTGGAGGACAGCGATGGCGTCCCCAAAAATATCCGCAAACTGGGGCGAACGGTCGAGGCGGATGGCATCCGGCGCGCAAACGTGGACGCACAATCCGCAAGCCACGCAGTCCGGCGCGGCGAATTTTAGGGCGAAGGTGGTTTGGTCTTCATCTTTTTCAAACTGCAAAGCGCCGGTTGGGCAGGCCCGCGCGCAGGCGGCGCAGGCGGTGCAGGCTGCACTGACTTGGAGCGAGCCGAATCCAAACTCTCCCAGGTTTAAGTTTTCAGCCGCGCTGGGGGCAGGCAAATGGCCGAGTGCGTTGACGGTGCGTTTGTGGTTGCGCCCGGGGCGCGGGCCAGCCTGAGTCTGTCCATATTGCATGGCGCGCGCCATCGCAACCTGACCCTGGCGGGCCAGCATCCGAAACAGGTCGCGCCGCGAGAGCGGCGGGTTGCTGGCGTTCCAGAGCGGGCGCTCGATTGCCTGGTCGAGGCCGGAGACGCAGCGCAACGAGTCGCCGCGACCCCAGGCTGCAAGCAGCTCTTTGGCGCGCGCAACCTGGGCTTCGACTTCGGGCTGCAAAGCGGCCCATTTGCAAGTGGAACAGGCATCAGTCCGGGCCACGACCTGTTCGAGGCCGAGCGCGGCCAGGGCCAGGTAAGTCCCGCTCCCCAGCCCGGCGAGACAGCCTCGAACCTGGATGCCCACGCTCGTTTGGGCGATGCCGGCCTCGCAAGCAGGATTCAACTCACAAAGCAGTTCGAGGGTCTGATCTTCCAGGTGGGTGACAGCGTTCAGAAGCGGCGTGACCGCATCGTCCGCGCTGTACGCGCCGACCGGGCAGACCGTCAGGCAGGCCAAACAGCCCTCGCATTTTTTCGGGTCGAGGCTTGGCGGTTGGCCGGGCGTAATCGCGCCGACCGGGCAGATATTAAAACATGCCGCGCACTCTGAATGCTGGTCACGCGTATGCAGGCAGCGTTCAGCATCCAAAATGACTTGCGAACGGTCAAGTGAGGCAAACCGTTCGGCAGCATCGAGCAGACTCATAGCGTGGCTACCTTCGGCAGGGGCACTTGCAGCATCTGGGCCGCGGCCAACAGCGCGCCATGCGCCAGATGGGCCATTCCGCGATAGAAATCGGTCGAGGCGTGCTGCTTGGCCAGGGTCGCCCAAGCCGGCCCCCAGCGCAGGAGATGCTCCAAGAGAAAATCACGCTGAGCTTGCAGGACATCGTCCAGCGATTGCTGATCTGCCTGTTCGATTGCCCGCAAGCCGCGCGAGGCAAGGTGAGACACAAAAAGCAGTTCCAAACCGATGTGATCGTCTGGTTCCTTGTTAATTTGTTCGATCTGCATCCCAAAACGCGCATACCAGTTGCGCACCTGAATGGTTTGCTCCTGGAAGACGAGCCGCTCGTTGTTGAAGTAAACCGATTCCCAGGGAACCGCGGGCATGGAACCCAAGCCAATAAACAAGCGGGTATAGTCCATTCTCAGATCATTAAATTTCTGGTCAGAAATGCCGCCGGCCTGTTCGTCCGCCCACTTTTGGAGAATTTCCAAGCCGCGCACGATTTCGATCTGGGCTGCGCCAAACGGCGATTCGCTAAAGACCTCGTCGCTGACCAATTGATTCAGCCATTCACGGTCTGGCTCCTGGTAGAGCGCTCTGCCGAGCAAGCTGAATAGTAATACTTCTCCGACAAGTGCTGCCGTTAAGTCGTCTGTTAAGATCATTTTATTGTTCATTGCGTCTCCAATTTAATTCTGGCGGATTTTGAAGCGCCGCCAGGCTAAGTATAGGCCTCTGATTAAGAATGCTGCAATAACAATCAGCACCACTATATACGTAACGAAGGTCACAGCTTGGGCAATGTTAATTCCAATTTGGGCCAGGCGGTCACGGATTTGGGCCGGGAGGGAGGGTTCCCATTTGGCTGGCAAGAGGGTTTCATCCCCGCGTGGAAGCGACACAACCAGCGTTCCCTCATGAGCGACCGGGATGGGGAGATTCTGTTCGGAAAGGAAAACCATTTCTCCGGCTCTGACTGGCACTTCCTGCCCGTCCCGCGTCCGAATGAGGGCTTCTCCCTCGAACAAATACAACCAACCGCCCCGCGCCGGGTGATATTCCAAAGCAAAGGAACCGCGCGTTAGCGTGATCTGTTTGCCCGCCACGCGGAAATTGAGTGCTTCGGCCTTTTGGTTCTGGCCCCAGACCCAGCCGGTTGCCAGGCTGCGAATCCCCAGCGATTCTTCGGAGATCGTCTCAGGCGGTAGGGTGATGTTTCCATCTCCCCAGGGCAGGAGCCTGGTTTCTGGCTGGCGAACCAGTGCAAAGTCGATCTTCTGGGCCGGCCCGTCCGCCAGGTCCACCACCCGGGCCTGGCTGTAATAACCGGGCGCGTTGGCAATCAGGGTGGCTTTTAGCGGGTCGAGGCCAAAGATGCGATACTCCCCGTTAAGCGGATTAACGGGGGAGGCCGGGTCTGAGGCGGCTGTCGCCCAGCCAAAGGGCAGCGAGACTCCATCCTGGCCGGACAAGCGCCCGGCAGCCCAGGCGTTGCCAGTCTTCTGGATCTCGATTGTGATCTCAGCTTGAGCATCTTTGGTCAGATCAACCTGGGAGGCGGCCGCCTGGTAGCCGCGTCTGTTCGCGGATGGATCCAGAAACAGCTGGTATTTACCGCTCGGCAGGTCGGCGAAGGTGAAATTTCCATTTTCCGCCAGCGTGGTGTGGGAGGTTCCATCCGGCAGATGGACAGCCCAGATCTCGAACGGTTCGAGCCGGTCGGGGCTGGTCAACTGTCCGCTGATCTGGCCCTGACTGGTGCGGACAAAGACTGTCACCGGATCGTGGCCGGCTGCGCCGGGCGCAAGCTCTACCACAACCGATTCGAGGCTCTCGTACAAATATCCATTCAGGGAAGTGGGCGGAACGCTGATCGTGTATTGGGTCGCGGCCTGGGAAAGGGCTTCGAGGGACAGCCGGGCAATGCCGTTCGCGTCGCTGGTTTCGCCTGCAAATTGGTCGCGCCATTCATACAGGATGGCCGCCGCGCGCACAGAAAGCCCGGAAATGGGCTCGCCATTCTTGCTATCAAGCACGCGCACGTCCATTTCCAAATCCCTGCCCGTATCGACAGTAAACCAGCGTTCGTCCGAAGCCTGCCCGCCATTCGGAGAAGCAGCCGTGATGAGAAGTTGAACCTGTCCATCTGGCAGGGAAGCCTGGCTTTTGAATTCCTCGTGACAGGAGGCGCAATCCGGGTCAGCAGCTTTGGCTCCGGCCACGATCATGGCCCCCTCCGGGTTGATGGCAAGGCTGAAGGTAAATGCACCATCCGACTCTGGTTGGGTGAATAATTCGGCAGTCCGTTGCCCGCCCGACCAGATTTCCATTCTGACGGTAACTTCGTTTTGCGGGCCAGTATAAAATACGCGCCCAACCACAAATGCCGGAGAAAAATTGCGTCCGCTGCTATACAACGTTTCCCCATTGGTGGGGTAGTTGATCTGAACCGCGAGATTTTCAGACGAGATCGGAAGCCCGACCGGGTCGGCGGGTGGAAGATAGGTAATCGGAGATACCGCCTTGCTTGAGCGCGGGAAGAAGGGGCACCAGTTCATGCTGACGCCATTGACATGGCACGATTCGCAGCTCATTTGAATGACGCGCGGCGGGGCGCTCATCCCGATTGGATGGTGACAGGCCCGACAGTCGCTGGGAGTATCTGCCTGCGGAAAATCTGCGGCGCTCGGGTTACTTAAATCCCACAGCCGGAGCGTGTTGTCGCTCGAACCCGAAGCGACGGTTTTTCCATCCGGGGCGAAGGCGACGCTGTAAACAAAATCCGTGTGTCCCACCAGGGTGCGCAGCAGGCGGCCATCAGCCGTGTCCCATAACTTGACGGTGGCATCGACAGACCCGCTCGCCAGGCTTTTGCCGTCGGGTGAGAAGGATAAACTCAGGACGCTGGCGCGATGGTCAGCAAGGAAATATTTTATCTGGCCCGAAGCAACATCCCATAAAATGACTTTGGTATCGAACGCGCCCGAAGCCAGCGTTTTGCCATCGGGCGAGAAGGCCAGCCCCCGCACCCAATCCTTGTGCCCCTTAAGCGTTTTGACCAAACTCCCGCTTGAAGCATTCAACAACTGGACGGTGGTATCCTGCAAGCCCACCGCGAGCAGCTCGTCATCCGGCGAGAACACCAAGACTCGCGCCCCAGGCGAACCGGCGATGGACAAGGCCTCGCTCCCGCTTTCAACGTTCCAAATCCGGATGATGTCATCATCCGCAGCGGTCGCAAGCAAAGCGCCATCCGAAGAGAAGGCAATACTGCGCACCCAGCCGTTATGGGCGGCAATCGTTCGGATTTCCTTTTCGTCAGAAAGACGCCAAAAGCGGAGTGTGCCATCGAACAATCCCGCAGCGACGGTCTGTCCATCCGGGGAAAAAGCCACGCTGCGCGCCCAGACTGCGGTGCTAAAAAAATGCGCCTGTGAGAATTGCTGTGTATCAAAAATGGAAACGCCCGCAGATCTGGCAACTGCCAGCCATTTGCCATCCGGGGAATAAGCGACCGAATTGGCGATGTCGCGTCCGGCGCTGGAAAGAGTAATAACACGGCTGCCGCCATCCGGAGACAACTGGAAAGCGGTGGAAGGAGTCGGAAAGCAGAATGAAATCAGAATAATAACTGAAAGGGTCAGTAAATAGCGTTTGAGAGCCATGAATTGTCCTGATAAGGACAGGGGCGGATATAAATCCGCCCCTGTCCTGTGTAAAGAGCAAGCAGGCAACTACAGACCAATACCCACTTTCGTTGCGTAGAAGATGTAGCGTCCCATCGTCTCGCCTAGCAGGACAAGGATGAAGGCGCTGTAGACCACATTCGCCAGGACCGCTTCCCGGCCCACGACAGAAGCATTCTTATACATATAGAAGGCCAGCAAGCCCGCTCCGGCGAAGACAAAGACCAGGCGCAGAACAAACATGCCGCCCAGCGGGCCGATCATCAGACCGAGGCTCTCCAGCGCGGCTGCGCCCTGGGTGGAAAGGTAGATGGCGTAGACTGGCAGGACTACGAACTCAACGCCCACCAAGACGATCGCCGCCAGCGCGATACCACGCAGGGCGTCGCGAAACAGGCTGAGTTGGATCTCATCTTTGGAACGGGTTGCCACCAAGGCCACGGCCACCAGCAACGCGCCCAGCAAAAGGGAGGTCGTGATGAAGGTGATCGGCGTGGCAAAGGTATTCCAAGCCGGTTGGGTGCGGATCATGTAGACCTGGGCCATGGCATAGGTCTGAAACAAGCCGACCGCGGCGGCAACCCAGCCAATGACCGTGCGAACGGAATCGGATGATATTTTGCGCCACTGCATGACGGTGTAAATCCCCGCCAGGATCACAAAGATCACGACAATAATCACCTCACGGCTCAGCCAGGATGAGCCCAGGTTGGGGACAGCCCGGGTAATGTTAAGCGGGTTTCCCAGGTGCAGCAGGGAGGCCAGCAGAGCCAGCAGAATGATGGGCACGACGATAAAAAGCGGCTTATCGGTCAGCCGATCGGCCTGTTCCAGGCCCGCTTTGCGGACAGCATAGGTGCGAACGATCAAGAGGATGATCAACGCGCCAGTTGAAACCTGTCCGAGGATAGTAAAGATGAGCAAAGACCATTCACGGATATCCATATCACTTCTCCTTTAATCGATATTCAGAACTTTGCCGCCGCCAGATTTGGAGGTGCGGGTATCCTTGTGGGGAGTGTAGACGATGGCGGGCCGGGTCAGGGACGGGTCAGGCATGGGAGCCGGGTTGTTGAGCACTCCGTGTTTGGCTTTCAGTTCATTGATATCGCCATATTCCAGTGCGCGGTAAGGGCAGGCTTCGACACAGGCCGGCTTTCCGCCCTTTTCCTGAAGCTCGATGCAGAAATCGCACTTCGTCATAACGCCCGCATCCTCGTTGAACTGCGGCGCACCGTACGGGCAAGCCCAGGAGCAGTAGCGGCATCCGATACATTGATCGGGATTGATGAGAACGATCCCATCCTCCCGTTTGCTGATGGCAGAGGCCGGGCAAACTTCCATGCAGATCGGCTGTTCGCAGTGCATACAGGCGGTGGAGACGAAGTAATGGAAGACGCCGCTCGGTACGCTCTGGTCGCCATCCTGAATCCATTCGCCGCCGCCGTATTCGTAGACACGCCGCCAGCGCACCCCGGTCGGTAAATCTTTGCGGTCTTTGCAGGCAATCTCGCAGGCTTTACAGCCTGTGCAGTTTGCCAGGTTAACATAGAAACCAAGTTGTTTAGCCATGATAATCTCCTTTAAGCCTTCTCAACCTGCACCAGGTTGGTGTGTTGCGGGTTGCCCTTGGCAAAAGGTGTCGGGTGATACTTGGTTAACGTGTTCGTACAACCACGAATATCCACACCATTTTCGTCCGGGGTAAACCAGGCCCCTTGCGGCAGGCTGGTGACGCCTGGGCGCAGGCGGTTTGTAACATACGCCGGAACCCGAACCACGCCGCGATCATTGAATATTTTGACCATATCGCCGTTCTTGATATTGCGCAGATCGGCATCGAGCGTGTTCATCCATAAGGACTGAACATGCGCTTCCTGCAAAGCAGCCACATTATCAAAGGTGGAATGGGAACGTTGAACCGCGTGGTGACCAACCATCAAAAGCGGGTACTTCTCGCGCAGCGGATCGCTGACCCCTTCCCACTCAGGGATGTATTGCGGAATGGCAGGAATCTCTTGCGGGCTATTCAGCGCGGCCAGGGTCGGCGAGTAGACCTCGATTTTACCGGTCGGGGTTCTGAGCGGATTGGCAACCGGGTCTGCGCGGAAGTCTTTGCCCGCAATGATCCCGCCGCCGCCAGTTTTTTTGTAATAGCCGATCTCTTTGAACTCTTCGTAGGTTGGGAAGTCTTCGTTCTTTTCCCGGGCAACCGCTACCATATCGCGCAGCCACTCTTCACGGGTGGTGTGCCCGTCGCGGAATTCTTCGCCCAGGCCGAGACGGTCTGCCAGCTGTTCGGCCACCCAAAGCACATCTCTGGTTTCGTAGAGCGGCTCGATTAGCTGATGGTTGAAGAGCACAAAGTTCGATTTGCCTTCGCCGTTTCCACCGGTGATGTTTTCGGCTTCGAAGTGGGTGGTATCAGGCAAGAGGATATCTGCCATCTTGGCGCTGTGGGTCATGACGACATCTGCGACGACGATAAATTCCAACTTGGTGTCGTCTTGCAGCATTTTGGTGGTGGCGTTGACGTCCGAGTGCTGATTGGTGATGCAGTTGCCAGCCCAGTTCCACATGAATTTCATGTCTGAGCTCATTTTGTCCGCGCCCTTAATCAGGTCACGCAGCCCGGAGGTCATCTCGTGGCCGCGCTCGATGAAATCGGGCCACATATAAACAGAGATGGTGGTTTTTACGGGATTTTCGCCAGCCGGGAAACTGCCGATGCTGATGTTTGTGCCGCCGCTTGGGCGAGTGCCCGTGCCGCCGCCAGGGATACCGAAATTGCCGGTCATCGCGGCCAGGATGGGCAGGGCCCGGACTGGCTGTTCGCCATAGGCCCGGCGCTGCATTCCCCAGCCCTGAATCATGGCACAGGGTTTGGTGCTGGCAATCTCATGCGCCAGTTTAATGATGCGTTCGGCAGGAATGCCGGTGATGGGGGCAGCCCAGGCGGGCGTTTTCGCGGTTTTATCCGCGCCGCGCCCCATGATATAAGCCATGTATGAGGAATTAGGCGGAGCGCCTTCGGGCAGCGTATCTTCGTCAAAGCCGACCGCGTGGGTTGCCATGAACTCCTTATCGTACATCTCATCCTTGACCATGACATACGCCATGGCGTCCATCAAGGCGTTGTCGGTTCCAGGGTAGATCGGAATCCAGTCTGCTTCCAAGGCAATCGCTGTGTCATTGTAGACCGGGTCCACGACAATGAACTTGGCCCCGGCTTCTTTTGCCATCAAGTAATGGTAGCCCATGCCTTTGCCGCCGGCTCGGGTAACCATGCCGTTGTCAGAGACGAGCAGCACCAATTTGGAATTGACGAGGTCATCGGCGGAATTGCTGCCCATGTTGGTAATCAGAGGCATGGCAGCAGAATAGCAAGCCGTGCTGTAAGTTCCATAGAAATTGACGTAGCCGCCGAACAAGTGCATCATCCGCGCAATCGGGCCAACGCCCTTATAGGTGTTGTCGATCCCGCCCGCAATCTGACCGGTAGCGTAGTTGTAGTAAATTGATTCGTTGCCGTATTTTTCTTTAACTTCCTTCAACTTATTCGCAATCGTATCCAGGGCTTCTTCCCAGGAAATGCGCTCAAATTTTCCTTCGCCGCGTTTGCCAACCCGTTTCATGGGGTATTTCAAGCGTTCTGGCGAATAAACGCGCCATCGTTGAGAGCGGCCGCGCAAACACGGGATCGCCTTGGGTTGTTCAAAGGTGTCGACCGGGTCCTGGTCCGGCAACATGCGTACAACCGTGCCATCTTTGACTTCGGCCCAAAGAATACAGCGGCTGCCGCAGTTATGATAGCAGCTGGTGGTCATAATCTCGCTGCTCTCGGCAGCAGCAGCCTGAGCGGCTTTCAAGCCATAACTTACGCCTCCGGCCAATGCAGCGGTGCCGCCCAATGCCGCGCTCCACTTCAAGAAGCTGCGCCGGGAGAGAACCGTATCGGTCAGGGTTTTTGTTAGGAAATCCTTTTCAGTCATTCCTCGCCTCCATTGTATTGAGTAGATGTTTCCATTCGCTCACGAAGAGCTGCCCCTCTATCCGCAATGAAAATCTGTTTTTTATTATTTTCCATTTTCACTCTCCTGATAGTTTTAACGGCCAGACCAGCCATATTTGTGCTTTTATACACTATCAGGATACCCCCAACCCCGCCCGCTCACATCCTTCTGTGGGACAATCCGGCCTCACCCGAAAGAGTGATCCCTGAAAAACTATCCGTCGCGCGGCATCACCAAGCCGTGTTTCATGGCATACGTAGCTGCCTGAGTCCGATTCTCAAGCTGTAATTTTCCCAAAATACTTTTTAGATGGCTTTTAACCGTGTTAATCGAGATCGAAAGCTTCTCGGCAATGATCTGGTTCGTCGCGCCGCTTGCAACCAGTCGCAGCACAAATAGCTCTCTTTCGGTCAGGGCCTGTTCGCCCTTCTCGTCATCCACCATCCGGTTGGCAACCGCCTTCAAGAGTTTTCCGGCAATGGCGCGGGTCATAGCCGGCTCGCCGGAGATGACTCCCTTCAGGAGGTCGAACAATTCATCCGCGTCCAGGCTTTTCAGCAAATAACCTGCGGCTCCCACCTGAACCGCCTCGTATAGATGTCCATCTCTTTCGGAGGAGGTCAGCATCACAATCGAGATTTCAGGAAAGCGGGCGTGGATCTTCTTGGCAGCCTGCAAACCATCCATCTCCGGCATATAAATATCCATCAGGATCACGTCCGGGTGCAGTTGCTCAGCCATCTGAACGGCTTCTTCGCCGGTTTCCGCCTCACCGATCACTTCGACCAGGTCCTGACGGGTTCGCATCAAGCTGATCATCCCCTGGCGGAACAGTTTATGGTCATCGGCAATCAATACTTTTATGGGCATGGGTACTCACTTTCGCTATTGGGGTTAAACACCAATCCGAACATGGGTCGCATAAAAAAGGAAGCGGCCCAGAATCTCGCTGACCAATATAACAATACAGGCGCTGTAAACGGGCACCATTAACTCTTTCAGATCTTGATCGGACTGAATGGCCCGGAAAACCGAGCTTGCCAGCCAGATAATTCCAGCCAGCGGCAGCCCCAGTCGCAGCACCAGCAAGGGCAGATATAAACTTGTCAATAATTCAAAACTGGCTTGGGCCCAGGCGTCCCCGGCCCGCAAGAAAGAAATCTGATAAAAGTTGAGGGCCAGAATACCCAGCCAGGCCAAAATCGAAGCATAGGTGGCCCCAACCAAAATTTTACGAACCAGCAAGCTGCGCTGACCAAACTGCTGGCCTTCAAGCACCGTTGAAAAGGATAGATCCATCAGCAGGATGGTGGGTAAAGCAATAAAGCCGAGCGTGAACACGGAAGCATAAAAAGAAAAAACTGTGATCGGTGAATTCCAGGCTGTCTGGGTCGGCAGCAGATAAATCTGCGCCATGCAGAAGACCATAATCAGCCCAAACCCAATCGCCAGCCAGCCCAGCCCGGAAATGAGTTTGTCGTGACCGGCTGTAAACCAATGCAGCCAGAGCAGCCAGGTAATTGTCAGCGAAAAGAGCAAGGTAAAAACGATCTCGCGGCTCAGCCAGGAGGAGCGGAAGTTTAACACGGCCAAAAATGACCGAAAAGGCTGACTCAAATGAAAATGCGACCCGACTATGGCCATGACAATCGTAATTGAGATGATTGCAAGCGGAATTTTGGCAATCTGCCTGAGGGCAGGGTAGCCGAGGCTGGCGAGGTGGCGGGCCCGGATAATCCAGAGCAGCATAAAAACGCCGACAGACAACTGCATCAAGATGGTATAGACCGGCAAAGCCCATTCACGCACGTTCATAAAACCATTCACCTCAATTTGTCGGGAAAGTATCTGGCTTGGCCGCAAGCCAGGAAGGGTTGTTTGGCAGCTTTTCTTGCGGCAAACACGGTAAAGCGCACTCAACCCGCGTGCCTGCCCCGGGGAAAGAGTGGACCGTTACACAGCCCTGGACACTGGAAGCGCGTTCCCGCATGGTCTCCAGGCCAAAACTGCGCTTTGAACCCTGGGCCGCAAAACCAATCCCATCGTCCAATACGGACATGTGAATGTAGTCCGTTTGCTGCTCGTTTTTATAATCGATCAGTACCTTCACGTGGGTCGCCTGGGCGTGCTTGCGGACATTAGCCAGCGCTTCCTGAAGGATGCAGACCAACTGCACCTCGGCCACAGAAGCAAGATTCAGGTTTCCCTCAATCTTGTTGATAAATTCAGTTTCAATGCCGGTCTGGATTCCAAATTCCTGCAAATATTCATCGATGGCAGAAGCCAATCCCTTTTCGCTGGCGAGCGTCGTCCGCAGGCTGAGGATGTTCTCGCGCACATCGGCATTTGCGACCGAAATCGCCTGCCGCATTTGTCCAAGCTCTGTCTCCAGGTCTGCGCGGCGGTCTTGTTTGAGCAAAGCGCCCAAGGTCTGAACCTGCAAATTTAAATAACCCAGCACTTGGGCCAGGCCATCGTGCATTTCGCGCGCGATGCGGGAGCGCTCTTCAGTGATCGATAAAGACTGCAATTGTGAAGTCATCAGGCCATGCTGAAGCGCGATCACGACCTGATCGGCCATATACTCCAGCCAGATTAAATCTACATCCGAATAGGCCTTGGCCTCTTTCCGGGCAATCCAAATTCCCCCAATCGGTCTATGATCCAAGGCAAAAGAAACCACCGCAACCGCCTCCATTTTATCGTGCGAAAAAAGGCCGGCCTGGCTCAAATCTGCCAACACTTCCTCTCCGGCAGAGCGGAAGGAGCGGGTCGATTGCAAAGCATTCAGAATGAGCGCGCTCTGGATGGGAGTGGGCGCAGCCAGCAGTTCGGTTTGCTGGCCGTTTGAATAACATTTCAGTTCCAGGGAAGAATAATCGTCCTGGAGCAGCCCCAAGCCGGCAAAGTCCGAATTCAATAAGTTGCGCGCGTTCTCGATGATATAGAGCAGGATGCCGTCCACATCTTCGAGTTCGGTGATCTTGCGGTTGATGCTGACCAGGACCTCTGCCCAATTTTCAGCAATCTGGCGGGCTGCGATCTGGCTCTCGATGGCCGCTTTTTGAGCGCGGTCGCGTTCCATCTCCAAAAATACGAGTTGGCGTTTGCGAAGCGCGTCGAACACGCCCAGGCCTCTCACCATAAAAATGGTGAGCGTAAGCGTAGAGAGCAGCCGCCAAAATTGGATCGGCATGCCGGTTACCTCCAGCACTTTTTGATAATCGAGCCAGGGAGTCATCAGCCCATACGACGGCACCCCGCCGATATGTTCGCCGATAAAAGCGTTACTGATGACGCGGTCATAGTTGTAATACGAAGCCGGCCCATACGGCGCAGCCGGGACAATCAACCCCAAGACAAAGGCCTCGAACAAAAAAGCCAGGCCGGTTGCCAGCATTAAGCCAGAAATATCGATCAGGCCCTGTTTTCTTTGGGCGTGCGCCTGGCGCAGAAAACCAATCCCTGCCATGATACTGCCTGGCAGATAAAGCAGATATCTCGACCAGATATCGATTGGAATTTCAATCGGTGAAGGGGTGATAAACGTGGTGGCCGCATAGGCGAAGACGTACGAAATCGGGACGATCAAAATACCGAGGATAAATATCGCCCAGGTTGGGAGCGGCGTCAGGTCTTTTAAGATGTGCCAGCCAAATATCAAAAGCAGCAAGCCGCTGAGTGGTTGGGCAACCACCCGCAAGACCTTTAAGACGATCAGGTACTCGTCGACACTGCCGCCCACCAGGAACATATCGACCCAGCTGGTAATCCCGCTTACAAATCCAAAGGCGGCCAGCCACGGCAGCTGCTTTTTAAGTGCGAAATCCCCGCTTTGCCGAAATTGCAAATACGCAGCCAGCCCCAATCCCCCAAAACACAGCCCGTTAACAAAATAGATAATCATCATGGGAGACTCAGCAGCTTATACCCGCTCCGGCCACAAATTGCTATTTCAAAACGCATGGACACGCAATTTTGGGCCGGGGCATTATATAATAGCCTTGAATACGCTCTTTATTCTAACGCCTGACCTTGCTCCTGGCAGGTGATAATCGTCACCAAAAGTGAGTGCAAAGGTAAACTTTATCCGATCCACCAGGCTGCCGAAAAACCTGCGCAAATTAGGCCAGATGTTTATTAGCCGCCTTGCTCCCAAACCCAGCGCCGCAACCCTTAAAAGGAAATTTCCCATGCCCAAACTCCGCTACCCCGCCACGCCCACCGTCAATCAAAGCGATGATTTTCACGGCACACTGGTCGGCGACCCGTATCGTTGGCTCGAAGAGGTCGATGCGCCTGAAACCCGGGCCTGGGTCCAGGCCCAGAACGAACTGACCTACCGCTATCTTGAAAAAATCCCGGCTCGTGAGCGGCTTACAAAACGGCTGACGGCCCTCTGGAATTACGCCAAAGCCGGCGCGCCCTTCCAGCGCGGCGGGTTGTACTTCCAATTCCGTAATACCGGCCTGCAAAATCAAGACATCCTCTACGTGGCAGACGCGCCCGCCGCCGCCGGGCGTAGCCTGCTTGACCCCAACCGCCTCAGCCCAGACGGGACAGCCGCCCTCAACGCCTATTCCGTCAGTGACGATGGCCGCTGGCTGGCCTACGCCATCAGCAGTTCCGGCTCTGACTGGCAGGAATGGCGCATCCGCGATGTCCAAAGCGGGCTCGACCTGCCCGAAACGCTGACCTGGAGCAAGTTTTCCGGCGCGGCCTGGGCCAAAGACAGTTCCGGCTTTTACTATGGGCGCTACCCCGCGCCCGCCGCCGGAGAAACCTATCAGCAGGCCAATTACAACCAGCAGCTCGTTTTCCACCGCCTCCAAACGCCCCAGAGCGAAGACAGCCTGGTCTACGCCCGCCCCGACCAGCCCGAATGGAGTTTTGGGGCCGAAATCAGCGACGATGGCCGCTACCTGCTGCTGACCGTCGGGCAGGGTACGGACAGCCGCAACCGCTTCTTCTACAAAGATTTGCAATTAAACGGAGAAATGCTGGAGTTGATTCCCAACCTCGAAGCGGCCTACAGCTTTGTCGGCAACGATGGCCCGCTCTTTTATTTCCAAACGGATCGCAACGCCCCGGGCGGCTGCCTGCTTTCGATTGACATCCGCCAACCCGATCCGGCCCACTGGCAGACCCTCATCGCGGAAAGCGAGGACGTGCTCGAAAGTGTCCATCTCTTCGGGGAGCAGTTTGTGGCGGTCTATTTGCACGACGCCCGCCACATCCTGCGCCGCTTTGGGCTGGATGGCGCGCCCCTCGCAGATATTCCCCTGCCCGGGCTGGGTTCGCTGCCGGCCCTGAGCGGAAAACGCGCCCAACAGGAGATGTTCTACACCTTTAGCGGCTACCTGGCCCCGGCCAGCGTTTATCGCTACGATTTTAAGAGCGGCCAGAGCGAGCTGATCTTTACCCCGCAGCTTGATTTCGATTTCTCGGCTTACGAAACCCGCCAGGTTTTCGTCCCATCCAAAGACGGCACAAAAATCCCGATGTTTCTGACCCACAAAAAGGGACTGGTCTGCGACGGGCAAAACCCGACCCTGCTGTATGGCTATGGCGGGTTCAATATTTCCTATCTGCCGGCTTTCGCCGTCCAATACCTGGCCTGGCTCGAGCTGGGCGCGGTCTTTGCGGTCGCCAACCTGCGCGGCGGCAGTGAATACGGCGAAGAATGGCATCAGGCCGGGATGCTCCACAACAAACAAAACGTCTTTGACGATTTCATCGCCTGCGCCGAGTGGTTGATTGCCGAAAAAGTGACCTGTACGCCCAAACTGGCAATCGAAGGCCGCTCGAATGGCGGCTTGCTGGTCGGCGCGTGCATGACCCAACGGCCCGACCTGTACGGGGCCTGCCTGCCGATTGTCGGCGTGATGGACATGCTGCGCTTCCACAAATTCACCATCGGCTGGGCCTGGGTCAGCGATTACGGCTGTGCCGACGACCCGCAATTTTTCCCGACGCTGTATGCCTATTCCCCCTACCACAACCTCAGGCCGGGAACAGTCTACCCCGCGACGCTTGTCCTGACCGGGGATCACGACGACCGGGTCGTGCCGGGCCACTCGTTCAAGTTCGCCGCTGCGCTCCAGGCCGCCCAGGCCGGCGATGCTCCGGCCCTGATCCGCATCCAGACCAAAGCCGGGCATGGGATGGGCAAACCGACGGCCATCTTAATCCAGGAGTGGGCCGATATCTTCGCCTTCCTGGTGCAAGCCCTGGCGATGGAGTAAGGTTGGACGGAGCCAGGCGCGCCAACGTTCGGCCCGGCCTGTGGGTAGAGATTATTTTGAAACAAGCCCAATCGAGCGGTAAACTGACCGCGGGAATCGTCCAATACGGGCGGCGCAACCCTTCGATAAACTCAGGGCGATTCGCCCTCGGCTCAGGACTTGCCGTAGCACCGATGTAAGAGGGCTAATTTTCTACTGATAGTGCCGCTGCAATTCGGAGGCGTATTGCGCTCCCACCGTTTTGCGGTTCTCGGCCAGCCAATCGCCCAGGCGCGTTTTGCAGCGCGGCGGTTCAGAAGAGACCAGCAGCCCGGCCATCAGGCCATCCACTTCTTGGGGGGTCAGCAGCACGTCGCCCACGAACAGGCTCAGGAATTGAGCAGCCGTCAGCGCCAGGCGCGGCGGGAGATGCAGGATCGGCTTCGGATGTGCGATGCTTTTGCCGATTAGCGCAACCAACTCGTCAAAGCTGAAAATATCCGGGCCAACGGCGTCCCAGATGAAGGATTCGTCCATGCCCCCCGCCTGAACCGCCAGGCCGGCCAGGTCATCCACAAAAACAGGCTGAATGCCGTACTGCCCGTCGCCGATCTGCCCAAAGAACGGCAGCCGTCTCTGCAGCCAGGCGATGTTGTTGATCAGGATGTCTTCCGCGCCAAAAAGGACGGTCGGGCGCAGGATGGCGTAACTCAGGCCGCTTTCCATGACGGTCTGCTCGTTGGCGGCCTTGCCCCAGTAATACGGCAGGTGCGACGTGGCGGACGGGTTGGCAATGCTAATGTGGACAATCCGCCGCAGGCCCGCCTGAACGGCCGCCTGGACGAGGGTGCGCGTGTTTTCGACAGCCCGCTGCTGGGTGTTTGGGCCGCGGTCGAAACGCACCCAATAGGTGTTGTAGAGCGTCTCCACACCTTGCAGGCTGCGGGCCAGCTCGGCCTGGTCGAACACCAGCGGGTAGGCTGTGACTTTCCCGTCAAACGGATCCGGGCGCTGCGGGTGGCCGGTCAGGGTGATAACTTCGTGTCCCTGGGCCAGCAAGCGGCGGGTAATGTATTTTCCAGAGTAGGAAAAAGCTCCAGTAACGGCGATTTTCATTTTGTCTCCTCATTGATAAATGGCAACACGAAACAGACCGATGGCGCAGGCCTCGGTAATAAGCGGATTTCTGCCGCGTTATTTCAGGATTTTCAGAACAGTTTGGACGGTGTTCAAGCCGAGACTATCCAGGCGCGCAACCGCGTTGGAGAGGGTATCCAGCGCGGCGAAGAAGTCCTTCAAGGCCCGCACGCGCTCAATCAGGAAGACATGCTCTGGCTCAGACGCCTCCGCGCCTGCTTCCAATTTCTCAAGCGTTTCAGCCACGGAGGCCACAGCCTGGTTAAACTCGTTATTCTGACGTTCTTTCAGGATCGAGCGAATGGACTTGTAAAAATCGGCTTCGGCCTGGTAATAATCCTTGCGGTCGCCCAGTCGCTGCACAGAATGGATCAGGCCCATCCGGGCCAGCGCGCGCACGTTGGTGCTGATCGCGCCTTTTGTCAGCCCGGTCTGTTGGACGAGTTCATCCAGCGAAAGCGGTTCGGGGGAGAGGTAAAGCACGCCAAAGATGGCCCCCACGCCCTTGGGCAGGCCCCAAAACTGGCTGATGCCGCTCATGCCGGTCACAAAGTTTTGTTTGATGTCTTCCAGTTCGCTCATACTGTCTCTTTCTGTTCGTTTAGTAACAACTAAACAAAGTATATATCAGTTTGTGTTGCATGTCAAGAGAAGAGAGATGCGTTTTGGTGGACAGTTGTGGTGGGCAATGGTTTTCTCAAAGTCGATTGACTGTTGGGTACAAATAGGGCATGTCATTGCGAACCCGGCGTTCTTCAGCCGGGCGAAGCAATCACATTTCCGACTTTGAGAATGCCATGTGTGGTTGGCCTGGCCGAAATTTCGTTCTCTCCCGTCCCGGGGTATAATTTTCCTGTCCGCTTGCTAACGTGATTGGGCGCAGAAGAACGCTTGGTCCCGTTCCGCAGCTGAACCTTTTCAAATTTTCACGAGGAGATTGACCATGAAGGAACAGGAACAACCCATTCTACAGGTCTTGGACCGCTATAAAGCGGCAGTCAACAAAAAAGATGTCGACGCATTCGTCGCTCTATACGACCAAGATGTAGTGGTTTTCGATTTGTGGGCCGAATGGTCTTATAAAGGTCTTCAAGCATGGCGAAGAATGGTGGTAGATTGGTTTGGTTCGCTGGGCAGTGAACGGGTAATGGTTGAGATAAATAATGTCCAAGTAGTTACAGAAGATCGTATCGCAAGCGTCCACGCATTTGTCACCTTTAAAGGAGTTTCATCCGCAGGAGAAGAATTGCGGGCGATGCAGAATCGATTTACATGGATCTTGAAAAATAAAGAAGGTGTATGGAAAATCATCCATGAACATTCTTCCGCGCCTATTAATTTCGAGACATCAAAGGTTATTCTCCAGCATCCATGAAGACACCCTTGAAATACAAAGCCGTCGGAAAAGCGCGTAGCGGACAGTAGAAATGCTGGCGGCCTACAAGCAATATTCTCCATTTTTTATAGGAGCAAACATGTATGGTTTGATTGGAAAAATTAAAGCTGTACCCGGCCAACGGGATACGTTAATTTCAATTTTGATTAATGGCATAGCGGGCATGCCGGGCTGTGTAAGTTACGTCGTGGCACAAGATCAAGCGGATCAAGATGCCCTTTGGGTGACGGAAGTTTGGATAAGCGAAACGAGTCATCACGAATCGCTCTCCCTTCCATCTGTTCAGAAGGCAATTAGGCTTGGGAAACCTCTCATTGCTGGTTTTGGCGAACGGTTTGAGACAACACCGATTGGTGGCCAGGGGCTTTCTGACCACTCGATTTCCTAATAGTTCAAGATTAGCGTCTGATAGAAGACAAGGGCTTGACCACCAGACGAACGTGGCGAGCCGCGTAAAACGGTGATTTACAGGCTGATAATGAAAATATTGACTCAAAAAAATGTGCAGCCGCCCCAATTTCCCAAGCACATGCCGAGCGGGTTGCTTGCAGCGCTTGAGGACGATGGCGAGTATTCGACGCTTGCGTTGTCCGGCTGTAACTTGGCTAACTCGAAAGCATCTTATCTGCTCTTCGAACAGATTTTATTTCGACGGGTGACGCTCGGCCCATCCCAACATACGAAACCTCGCTTTGTGGATTGCCAGCTTGAAGCTTCTGACTTATCGGGGATTGACTGGGAAAAAGCGCGCTTTCGCCGCGTCGAGTTTCTGGGCTGTCGACTGATGGGCGCGCAACTGCTCGATGCAGAATTCGAGGATGTCACCTTCAAGGATTGCAATTTGGAAAGCGCCGTTTTCTCATCGGCCAAGTTCAGCGCTGCCTGTTTTGAAAACTGTTTGTTGCCTGATGTATCTTTTGAAAGCACGGATTTATGCGGGGTAGTTTTCGATAACTGCGACCTGGCTCAAGCAGATTTGCGTCAAGCCAGGCTCAACGGCACAGATTTCAGAAGTTCACGCTTGGGCGGCATCCAGGTCGGCGCTCAAGAGCTAAAAGGAGCGATTGTGGATTCAACGCAAGCCGTCCAAATTGCCAGCCTGATAGGCCTGGTCGTCCGAGAGATAGGGGAAGAACTGAATCTAAAATCCAAGCCTGCCTAAATTTTTAAGCGGGCGGCGCTCTGCCTCCGTAGTTGAAAACGATAGGCAATCCGAAAAGAGCGAAGATCTGGCCCAACATTCGTTTTCCAAATCAACCAAATTGCTGCAAAAACAAACGGATTAATTATGAATACAAAACATCTCTTCCCACTCCTGCTCCTCCCTTTTCTTTTTGTGGCCTGCGCCCAGGCCTCACTTTCCCCTCCGGCAGCCACCGCAACTGATCCCAGATCAGCGACGATTGCGCCAACTGAACCACCAACAGCCGCAGCGGGCATTGAACCAACCTCCACTGCTGAGCGCCTGCCCGGCAGTTCTTCGACACTCTTGCGGGACGGAGAAGGGCAGAACAGCGCCTGGCGCGCAATTGGCCGTCTTTATGGCTCAAGCACCTGTACGGCCTCCTTCATCGCCAGCAGCGGAGAGCCAACAGCCCCGGCCTATGCGTTAACCAACGGTCACTGCATCGAGTGGCAGGCCAACGGAGTGGTTGTTTTGCCCGAAGCCGGCGGCGAACTGGTTTTTAACTTTTTTATCGATACCCAAGAATCACAAATCAGCGTGCCGGTCAAAAGCGTTCCCTACAGCACAATGCAAGGGGCAGACATCGCGATTATCGAATTGGATGCGACCCTTGGAGAGTTGATGGCCCAGGGGTTGCAGCCGCTCTCACTGGCAGATCGGCCGCTTGTTGAAGCAAGCGACGTTTTTGTGATCGGTGCGCCCAGCAGCGGCTTGCCCGAAGATGAATCCTTTTTGCGCCTGGAGAATTGCCGCCTGGCGGGCCAGGTGGATTTAATCGAATTTAATTGGCATTTTTACGACACCTACCGTACAAATTGTCAGGATATTTTTGGGGGCAGTTCAGGTTCGCCGCTCTTTTCAGCCCAAGAGAACACAATCGCCGCGATCATCAACACCACGGTGGAGGGTATTAGCCCGTGTTATCTGGGTGTGCCTTGTGAAATCGGCCTGGATGGCGGGCGGCCCAAGCCAGGCAACAGCTATGCGATTCCCGTCCACGGTCTTAGCCGTTGTTTCGATGCGGCCGGCAAATTTTCCCTGGCTGCGGACTGCCCGCTGCCGCCGGGCCAAGGATTGACATTTGATTCGTTTTCGCCTGTCGGCCGGCCGCCACTGACCTGGTCGGCCACATTAACCGGCAGGCTGCCTTATTATCGCTATAAAAGTGGCGCGCTGGGAAAAGTGGATTGCCGCTCGACCGAAAATTACAGTGACCCAATCGCGGTCAGCGCTGCGCCCACCATTGACGATCCGCTCCCCGCCCAGGAAGGGTTCTATCTTCTGTGCGTATTGGCTGGGCCGCAAGCCACGCTGGACGAATCCTGGCAATCTCCTGACCACCCAACCGTTATGATTGCCCAAATCGACACAACCCCGCCCCTGCTTGAGCCGCAGGTTTTGGTGCGCGAGCGGGGCGATGCGTATCAGATTGATCTTGTTTTTGAACCGCCAGAACTTTCTGACTATATCTTCAAGTTTGGGCCCCCCGACTTAACCGATTGTGCAGACGAAGCCCACTACGAACGATTTCGCCGGATTCCCCCCATGATTGAAAAGAAGGATCTGCCAGCCAGACTGTGCGTGATTGCCTTCGACCATGCCGGCAATCCCACCCAGCCGTTTGAACAGTTGCTAAGCGCGCCCCAATAAGTTATCCGGCTTCAGGCCGGTCTTCCTCAGAGTATAATTTATCCAACGGAGCGGGCAGGTTTCGCCTAAAAACTGATCCCGGCCTGAGGGTTGGGGCCGCCCTGCCAGCGAAATCAGCGCCCGGCAGTTTTACCCGTCAAATTTTGGGATTGGTAGGTAACGCCAGCTTTATCAGGCAATTGCCTTAACCATTCCATCAAACACTGCTCTTTACTGGAGGAAATATGACTGAAGAAAGCCGATTTAATAAATTAACAAAAGACGAAGAATGGGTAATACTCCAAAAAGGCACAGAACGTCCAGGAACCGGCGACTTGCTTGCCAATCAAGAGAGCGGAACCTACATTTGTAAACGCTGCAACGCGCCGCTCTACCAGAGCGAGGATAAGTTTGATGCGCACTGTGGCTGGCCAAGCTTTGACGACGAAATCAAAGAGGCTGTCCTGCGCCAGCCAGACCCAGACGGCAGACGAACCGAAATTATTTGCGCTCATTGTGGCGGCCACCTTGGACACGTCTTTCTCGGTGAAAGGCAAACCAGCAAAAACACACGCCACTGCGTAAACTCCATTTCCATGAAATTCATCAAAGCGGGTCAGCCACTGCCGCCAGTCCTCGGCTAGCTGAGTCCCAACCCCCGCCCGGCAATCTTTGCTGGCAGCTATTTTTCGGTGTCGCGTATCGCCCTGACAAAGCTCAAGGCGTAAACTTGGCGTTCCTGGCTATACCCGGACAATTCTCCCTAAAAAAAATTCGTTCCCGCTCGCAAAAAACAGCCCATGAACTTTAAACTCTCAAGACTGTCCACCCCCAAGTATTTAATAAGGAAAAATGAGAAAAAGATATGCATGATTATCTGCCTTTTTACGGAACAAACGACAAAGAGCTGTTTGCCATCGAACGATACGCAATGGATTATGACGGTCTGGTAATAAAATATTTGGACGACCATTTACCTTATGGCAGGGTTTTAGACATTGGAGCCGGGAATGGTTACACAGCAAATCAATTATGCAAGAATAGAAACATCACTTGCTTGGAACCATCCGATGGACTTCCTGATTTTTCATTGGATGTGAATTGGGTAAAAGCGACCGCAGAAACAATGCCGTTCCATGCCCAATATTTTGATGGAGCCTATTCTACCTGGGCCTATTTCCTGCCAGGCGTAAAAAAAGAAAAGGGTTTAAGTGCAGCGCTAAAAGCGATCCGAAAAGGTGGCAAGTTAATCGTCATCGATAATGCTGGAAACGATGAGTTTTGCGGATTAACAGATAAAGCCATTGCGACTGACAAAGATTTTTATATTAACAACGGCTTTACGTTCGACGTTCTCTCCACTACTTTTACTTTTAAGACCATCGAGGATGCGCAAAAATTAATGGTATTTTATTTTGGCGCGGATGCAATGAAAACCAAAATAAAATTATCATACCAATATTCAGTAATTGCTTATCTCAAAACGGTTGAATGATCGAATGCGATTCTGGCCAGACGTTGGCGAGAGCTATCAGGATTAGGCGCAGCCGATGGGTGAGACTGTGCCTGGAGTGGCTGCCGTTTTTCGACATTCCCTACATTTCTCGATTTGACCGAATTAAACGAAAAAAGGACGACAACTTGCGTTATCGTCCTTTTTAGAATCTCCACCGAAGTGAAGAATTCTGTAAAAGCCTGTTGGCGACGGCTTGACACAATCTCCCAGCAACATAATGAAAAGGTCAACCGAAAGGTTGACCTTTTTAGAACTTCCCCCTTGCAGTGGGAGATACTGAAAAGCCGGGCAGAACTGATAACCCGACAATTCCTGGTCTGGCTTGTTTTGATTCTCAATTGGCAAACCCGCATGATTTTCTGTTTGAAAAATCGCCACTTTTCCCAACCCAATAACGATTTTTCTGTGTACAATTATCCTATCGATTGGTATTGTCTGGGTGGATCACTTTTTTAGCACAATCAAAAACCTTTAATCTCCAAGCCCCTTGATCAAGGGCGGACGGTTTAGTTCAACTTGGACAGATGCGGCGGCGCTTAACTGCCTTTCTTTTGACTTTCTCCTCTTCCGCCACATCAATCCTTAATTCGTTCGGCAACCTATCCATAGACACAATGATTGCTTGAGAAAATGTTAAAAACCGATAATCAAAAATCACGCGTTTATAGAACCAATTTGAGAATGTTCTTTCTCAGATTTAGCACTTTCTTTGTCATGTTGTTTCTTGTCGCTATTTCTTTTGGCATGTTTTGGGGAACAAAAATTTTGGTAGAGTTAGATGTGGCAATTTTCAAGATATTACTGTTTTTAGGCGCAGGTCTATTCATCTTCGCTGTTGTCGCAACGCTATATCAGTTTATATTTTCGTTGGTTCGTTATTTTGGAACCTTTATCAAAATCACATCAAACGGCATTGAATATCAAAACTGGCCTTATTACGGCATCATTTGTGCGTGGGAAAATCTCGAGCGTATTGAAAAGCAGAAAAAGTATGGCTTCGATATTGATGTTTTAATTCCAAATTCTGTTCAATATGTTGGGAAAGGTACTTTTTTAGGAATCAATTTCCGCAAGAAATTAGGGATCAAAGAGCAAACCTATATTCCGCTGAGCGGTTTTAGTGGATGGCCTAATGGTCAGTTGTTTCAAGACCTAAAACAAACGGCGGGGCATCTTTTTGAGACAAAGTAAGTTGGGCAACCCTGTGCAATCATTGGGTAGCATAAAGAAGAAGGTTGAGGGATTTATGAGAATTGAAAAGAGATTATTAATTCCAATATGGGATGAGAGTTTAAAACAAAAGGCAATAAACTTTTGGTCTAAGAGGGGTGTTGTTTTTGAGAAGATCGAAGGAAATGCTTTGCATGGTAAGCGTGGTAGCTTACTAGGAAATCTTTTTTCTTATGACATGAGCAAGCTTATTTCAACTCTTTCAATATCTGTGTCACCTGGTAAAGAACTAACCTGCATATTAGACGTGAATACAGTTATGCAAGGAATAACCGAACGAAACAAAGAGTACTGGAATATAGAAATGAATACATTCGAGTCTTTTTTACTCCGTAATGATGAACAAGTTGACAATTGGGAAGATTTCAGAAAGAGAACTGTATTAGGCGCTATTATATGGACTCTTACATTTGGTTTGTTTGGTGATGGGATCTCTAACAAAAGAGAAAAAAAGTAAATATCAAATTTACTAAAAGATGCGTGTAAAATCTGGTCAACTTGGCGGTGTCGTCTTTTTTAGGCAAGGTTCTGGTATGCAGGCAGGTTGCCCACCGATATATGCAGTGGTGAATGAAAGCAAAGATTAGATCATCACGCAAGGCCCGTGCCCATACCAGAAATAAAAATACCCCGTTTTCACGGGGTATTTCTGACTCTACCAAGCTAGAGAATGGTTTGATGCACTCTCACAGCAAAAGAAAAAAGGTCAACCTTTCGGTTGACCTTTTTTAGAACCCTCACCTCGCGGTGGGAGATTCTGAAAAATATTTTGGCGATGACCTACTCTCCCAGGGGGCTGCCCCCCAAGTTCCATCGGCGCTGACGAGCTGTACTTCCGGG
>JAVEWN010000070.1:0-18090 GCA_034004515.1 Anaerolineales bacterium
GGATTGGAAATCGGTGGAGTGGATAAGGCCGTCATCCGCAATCCACTCACCAAACAACCCTATATCCCTGGCTCCAGCTTGCGCGGCAAGATGCGCTCGCAGACCGAAAAACGCCTGGGAAAAGCCCAAAACAACAAAATTGCGCAAGTCACTATCCATACTTGCAAAGTTGAAGCCGATTACAAAAAAGATGGCGGCTGCGTGGTCTGCTATGTCTTTGGCGTTCCGGCAGAAATTGGTTATTCTGGCCCAACCCGCCTGGTGGTGCGCGATGTTTCGTTGACAGAAGATAGCGCAAAAGCTCTTGACCAGGCCAATACGGAACTGCGCTATGCCGAAATCAAAACCGAAGTCGCGATTGACCGTGTCACGAGCGCCGCCACGCCCCGCAGCCTGGAACGTGTACCCGCCGGAGCCGTTTTTGGCCCGGCAGAGATGGTTTTTGGCATTTACGAACAGGCCGATTATGCCCGCCTGAAAACCGTGATCGAGGCCATGCAGTTGGTCGAAGATGATTACCTGGGCGGGGCTGGTTCGCGCGGCTCGGGCAAAATCCAGTTTACCAACATCGAAGTGACTGCCCGAAATCGTGGCAATTACTCCAAAGCCGAACAGTTTGGCAAATTCGAGAGCGTTCAATCGCTGGCGGATGACTTTGACAAGCTGGAAGAATGGCTGGAAGCTAACGTACCGACCAAATAAAAGGAGCAACCCTATGCAAATCCAATCCTGGAGCATCCTGGGGAGCAGCTTTCACTTTGGCCTGCACGGGCTGGGGCAGGAGAAAACCAGCCCCACGCTCTCCTCTGACAGCTTGTTTGGCGCGCTGGTGGCGCGCCTGGCCCGGTCTGCCAAACCTGCCGTTGTCGATGCTTTTTGCCAACCTTTTGTGAATGGACAAGCGCCTTTTGTGCTAACTTCCACCTTTCCGTTGGCGGGCGGGGTGCGCTTCTTCCCGCCGCCGCTCACCTCCCGCAAGCCGCCCGAAAAACCAGTCCCCGGCAGGGATGCCAAGGCTTTCAAGCGGGTCGCCTTTGTTTCAGAAACGCTTTTTCGGCAACTGCTGGATGGGGCCATGCTTTCTGGCTTGAGCGGAACACACTCTCTGCAGGGCGGTCAATTATGGCTGAGCGCCGAAGAATTTGAGCGTTTGCCAGCCGCACTCCAAGAAGAAGAGGCCAAAGCGTGGGTAGAAGAACAACGCCCGCGTGTCACCATCGACCGCGCCAGCCAGGCAGCCACCCTCTTTTTTACCGGCCAGGTGACTTTTGCCGAAAGCTGCGGCCTGTGGTTTGGCATTCACTGGCAGACGAATGACTCCGCCCTCCAAAAACAAGTGGCGGATTTGCTAGCCGATTTATCTGAAGCCGGGCTGGGCGCGGAACGCAACAGCGGCCTGGGCGCGGCAAAAATTGACCGCCTGGGCGAATTTGCGCTGCCCGACCCTGCCGCCAAATGGACAACTTTAAGCCGCTACCTGCCGCGCGAGGCTGAAATCGGCGCCCTGCGTCACCCCGATTCGGCCTACACCCTCAACAGCGTGGGCGGCTGGCTCGATTCCGCTGCGAAGCCCGGTCAGCGCCGCAAAACGGTCAATTTACTGGCGGAGGGATCGGTCTTTGGCGCGCTGCCTGGCCCGCTTCCGGGACAAGTGGCAGACGTGCGCCCGATTTATGGAAAAGACAACCTCGACCCGCTCGGTCATCCCGTCTATCGCTTTGGGCTGGCACTGGCGGTTGGGATGGGCAGAAAGGCAGGTGACGCATGACCGTTTACAACGTTTCACTGCAAACGCTTTCACCGCTCCACATTGGCGATGGCAACGAACTGCGCCAGGGCTTTGATTTTATGGTGCGGGGCAACGCCACCTACCGCCTGAACGAAGACGCCATTTTACAGGCCAAACAAGACCTGCTGCGCCCAGACCGCAGCGGACATTATCCGACGCCCGGCGCGCTTTTAAGCGAGGCCGATTATGAGCGGGATGAATACTTCCGTTATATTTTACGCGGCGCGGCGCGCTCCGCAAAAATGGATGCGCGCCTCAAGTCTTTCATCAAGGATGTTTATGACCGGCCTTACATCCCCGGCTCTTCGTTAAAAGGGGCTTTGCGAACCGCCCTGGCCTGGACGGGTTGGAGCGAAGTCAACCTGAAACTGGATCGCGGCCTGATCGGCAACAGCCGCGCATGGGCCGGGCAGCGCCTGGAACGCAAGATCTTTGGGCCAGACCCAAACCATGACCTGCTGCGCGCCCTGCATGTTTCAGACCTGTTCGGGCCGCAGCAGGCGGGCGGTAAATTACTGGTGGTGAATGCCCAGGTGCTCACCAAGCGCACCGCCCAATCGCCCATCGAGTTGGAAACCCTGCCGGGGGAGGTTTCATTCACTGGTTCAATCACGCTGGATGAGACCCTCTTTGCGCCTTTTGCTGAACGTGAATTGGGATTTGGCAACCGACGGCGCTGGCTGGATGAATTGATGCCGCGCGCCCAAAAGCACAGCCACGCCCGCTGCCTGGAACTGGCCGAATGGTTCGGGAATGCCGACCCAGGCTATGCGCCGCTCGCAAATTTCTACAATCAACTGGCGAATGCCAAACTTGCGCCCCATCAGGCGTTGATTCAGTTGGGCTGGGGCGCAGGCTGGGACGGCAAAACCTTCTGGACGCACCTCCAAAAAGAGGAATATCTGTTTGAACAGCTCATCATCGACTTTAGAATGAACAAGGCCGGCCGCAACAGCCGCCGCGAACCCGGTGATGCCTTCCCACGCTCGAAACGGGCCGCCATGAGCGTTAAACAGGGCGTCTCCCGCCCGCTTGCGCCATTTGGCTGGGTCTTGCTTGAATTAAGAAAAACTTAGCGCGCTGAAAGGACAAAGATGAAAGTTATCAGTTTTTTGGGAACCGGCAAATACGAATCGACAACTTATTTTTGGAACGAGCGGGAAAGCCAGCCAACCCGCTTTTTCCCGGCAGCGGTGACGGAGTTACTCAAACCGGATGAAATTTTAATTTGCGCTACGCCCACAGTGCGTGGGCATGCCAACCTGCCAGAATTGCAGAAAAAACTAGATGAAGTGGGCGCACATTGGCGAGTCATTGAAATTCCAGAAGGCCACAGCGAAGCCGATTTGTGGGCTATTTTTGATGCGCTGACCGGGGCAGTGGAATCGGGGGAAACAGTGGCTTTTGATGTCACCCATTCGTTTCGCTCTCTGCCATTCCTGGCATTTTTGGCGGTGGCTTATTTGCGGATTGCGCGCAATGTCCAAGTAGAACATGTGCTTTATGGGGCTTGGGAAGCCCGCGATACGCAGACTAACCGTTCGCCCGTCTTTGACTTGACACCTTTCGTTAGCTTGCTGGATTGGACAAACGCCACCAATCGCTTTCTTGAAACCGGCGATGGACGTCCGCTCGCTACATTATTGAAAGCCGGAATGCCCAGCGGCCCACAAATGGGACAGGATTTACAGTTACGCAGCTTGGGCGCTAACCTGCGGTCTGCGGCGCAAGCTATTCAGACAGTTTCTCTGGCGCTGCAAGTAACCCGGCCGATGGAAGCAATGGAATCATCCGCGCATTTGGCCGAAGTTTTGGAACAGGCCTTGCCAGTTTTTACGCAAAAAGCACGTCCATTTGCGGTTCTGGCAGAAAGCGTTGCACAGGAGTATGGTCAATTTGGGCTGGAGAATGCTTCTGAACCCGAAAACTTTGATGATGGCTTGCGCAGACAATTAAAAATGATTGCATGGTATCTTGAGCGGGAACAAGTAGTTCAATCTGCCACGCTTTTACGAGAATGGATCGTTTCTTTGTTGGCTTATCACTTTGGCGCGGCCATGTTCGACTTGGAAGGCGGCCGCAATTTAGTTGAAAAAGCCCTCAATAATAGCGTGGAAAAGCGCAAGCCAGCCCCTGGCCCGATAACAGCCGGACGCTTTGGCTTTGATGAGCAGTTTGAAGCCTTACCCCAGGCTGAAACGCTGAGGGCTTTATGGAGCAAGGTCACAAACTTACGCAATGACATCGCTCATGTCGGAATGCGCCAAAACCCTAAAACTGCCTCCCAGTTAAAGCAAAAAGTCGAAACACTTTACCCGCAGTTGGAACAGCTCGCCGATCAATTTTTACCAAAAGTTGATTGACGTAACGCAATAGACCTCTGACAGCGTCCTTCGACTGTGGGCTTCGCCCTCCGCTCAGGATCGCGATAGCTTAAGCAGGGAAGCCTGGCCGGAGGACGTTTAAAAGTAAAATACAACTTGTGCCAGAAATCTAATATCTTAATTCAAACACTCGGAAAGACACCCATGATCCTGCTCAACTTCTCTCACCCCCTGACCGCTGACCACCTGGCCGCCATCGCAGGGCTGACCCGCAATCCGGTTGCGCAGGTGGTCGATTTGGCGATCCATTTTGACCACAAGCAGCCTTTCCAGCCGCAGCTCCAAAAAGTGCTGGAGGTCGTCCCGCTTACCCCGCAGGAGTGGCAGACGGCCGGGATTTTGGTCAACCTGCCGTCCTTCAACTATATCGCCGCGATGACCCTGGCCGAACTGCACGGGCGGATGGGCTATTTCCCGCCCATTTTGCGGATGCGCCCGGTCGAGGGGGCCATTCCGCCGCGCTTCGAGCTGGCAGAGGTGATCAATTTGCAGGCTTTGCGGGATGCCGCCCGCAAGGAGCGCTATTGATGGAGGAGTTGCTCTCGCTGGTTCTGACCGTGCAGCCGCTTGAGCTGCCCGCCGGCCGCCAGGAATTTCCACGCTGGTGGGGGCGGGCGGCCCAGGCGGCCCTCCTGGCCCTGGTGGAGGCCCGCAACCCGGCCCTGGCCGCCCAGCTCCATCTTGCCTCGGTGGCCCGGCCTTATACGGTTTCCAATTTAATGGGCCATTTTGAGCCCAAGAGCGGCGCGCCAGCCCTGGAAAATACGTACTGGCTGCGCTGGACGGCTCTTAGCGCAGAACTTTCCGGGCTGCTGCTGGATTTTGCAGAAACGGCGCAAGCCTCCAGCCTGGAATTGGACCACATCCCGTTTCGGGTGTTGGCGGCGGCCCATAAAGCGGAAACCCAGCCCTGGGCCGGGAGCGCTTCTTACGCCGCTTTGGGGGCCAGGTTCCTGGCGGGGCTGGGGCCGGCCCGGCGGGTCACGTTCCAGTTCACCAGTCCGGTCGTCTTTAAAAGCGGCGGTCTTTCTCATCCGCTGCCGAGCGCCAGCCTGGTCTTTCACAGCCTGTTGGAACGCTGGAACGCGTTTGCGCCGCTGACGCTGGGGCCTGAAGTGCAGCGATTTGCCGAAGAGTGCCTGGCCGTCAGCCGCTTTGAGCTTAAAAGCCGGCCGGTGGCCCTTAAGGATGGCGGCCTGCGGATTGGGGCGGTCGGCGCGCTGACGTTTACCGCCACCCACCCGGACAAATTCTGGCTGGGCCAGATTCAGACCCTGGCGGCCTTTGCCCAGTTTGCGGGGGTTGGGGCCGGCACCGCCCAGGGCCTGGGACAGACGCGGATGTTGACCGCGGAATAAAACGAGAGCGTTGACGTGCGAGGCTTGAACCTTAACAACGCTGAGGGAGGAAGCCATGCCAGCTTTATATTTGGTACAACAACAAACCAAAATTCGTATCCGTAACCGGCGCGTGCAAGTGGAGCGCGATTATTCGCCGGACAGCTTGCCGGCGGAGGTGGCTGCCGGCGCGGATGCCCAAAACGCCCATCCAAAGCCGGAAATCCTGCTGAGCGTGCCGCTGGCGCAGGTCGAACAGGTGCTGATATTTGGCAATGTCGGCCTGACGACCCCGGCGATTGACGCCTTCCTGGCCCAAAATACTGAGGTGATCTTTCTGACCCAGCGCGGCGAGTATCGCGGGCGGCTGGTGGGAAACGTAACCCCGCATGTGCCGCTGCGCCGGGCGCAGTATACCCGCCTGGGCGAACCAGATTTTGTGCTGGCGATGGCGAAGTGTTTTGTGGCGGCCAAACTGGGCCACCAACGCACCTTGCTGATGCGTCACAACCGCGAGCGCGGCGATTCTGAGATCGAGGCGGTGGTGGCCCAGATGCGCCAGGCGATTGAGGGGATTGAGCGTAAAAGCGGGCTGGCTTCCCTGTTGGGCGTGGAAGGGGCCGCGACCGCTGCCTATTTTCGGGGCTTGCGGCGGCTGTTCGACCCGCGCTGGAAGTTTGACGACCGCAACCGCCGTCCGCCGCGTGACCCGGTCAATGTCCTGCTTTCGTTTGGGTATACCCTGCTGGCCGAGGCGGCGGCCAGCGCCGTCCAGGCGGTGGGGCTGGACCCGTATGCCGGCTTCCTGCACGAGGTGGCCTATAACCGCCCGGCCCTCGGCCTGGATCTGCTGGAAGAGTTTCGGCCGCTGGTCGACGGCCTGGCCTTGTGGTGCCTGAACAGCGGCCAGCTTACCCTGCAAGATTTTACGCCCGGCCCGCCCGAACGCCCAATTATCCTCAGCCAGCAGGGGCAGCGCCGCTTTTTACAGGCCTACGAGCAGCGCCTGGACGTGAAGTTTACCCACCCGCTGCGCCAGATGCAGTTTCCGCTGCGCCAATGTCTGATCGAGCAGGCCCGCCAGGTGGCGGCCTGTATCACCAGGGCCGTGCCTGATTTTAAAGAGATGGGCTTCAGGTAAGGATGAACCGTTCCTTTTACCTGCTGACGTATGATATCGCCAACCCGAAGCGCCTTGCAAAAGTGGCCAAGGCCATGCAAGCGATTGGCGAGCGGGTCCAGGATTCGGTTTTTGAAGCCTACCTTGAACCGGGCGAGTTGGCGAAACTCATCAAAAAGGTTCAGAAAATTATGAAAGACAGTGAAGACTCGCTCCGGATTTACTCGTTGTGCGGGTTGTGTCAAGAGAAAGTGCGCTGCCTGGGCCAGGGCAAGCGGACGGAAGCCCCTGCGGCGATGATTGTTTAACTGCGCCGCGCAGCCCCCGGCCTGAAGCAGGCCCAAACGGCCGCTTTTTTGGGGGGGCTGCGCGGCCTTTATGAAAGTGGGAGAATGGACATGAAAAGAGAGCTTTATTGGCCCCAATTCATCCAAAAGTCTTTGCCGGCTGCGGCAAAAGGGTCTATAATCAGGCAAAAGTGGGAGAAAATCCCCATTTTTTAAGAGCGGTCAGAATCAAAAAATGCCCGCGAGGGCATTAAGACAAAAATTCCGAACACTATTAGTATTATTAGTAGTTAAAGGGTCAGAATCAAAAAATGCCCGCGAGGGCATTAAGACGAATACCCTCGCTACTGCTGGCTTGCTGGCAGTAGCAGGGTATTTTTCAGACCCAACGCTATTATCAAATAACCAGGTTATTTTTCTTGTCTCTGGCTGTACAAGTGGTGTTTTCTTAAGTCCAGACCTCGACGTGGATAATGGTTACATCGGTCATTATTATCTTCGTAGAATTTGGGTCATCGGCCCAATCCTTGAGAAGATCTGGGAAATTTACTGGTGGCCATATGCAAAGCTAATCGCTCACCGAAGTTGGGCATCCCACTTTCCCGGCATCTCTACGGCAATAAGAATGTTCCTTGTCTTCTTTCCCCCGTATCTTGCTTTTGGAACTCTCTTTACCTGGGAATTTCTTTTCTACTTCTGGATCGGACTTACCATCTCAGATACCTACCACTCCTTTGCTGATTACCTCAGCAAAGAGATAAGGGAATAATCATGTTAATCTTCCTGTTCTTTTTCTTCATCTTCCTTTTCACTTCCCCGGTTGATGCTACTGACTGGGTATTGATCTTCTCCAAGGTGTCCTTTCAAAATCCATATGAAACCTTTGGTTTTGTAAATCCCATCTTTGCCGTTCCTCCGTTGACTCTCATAAATTGGTTACCCCTGAACATCAGCCTGGCCTTCAATTTATCCCTGACCGCATCTTTGACAATCTTTCTCTCTCGCAAATATGGTGCATCTCCATTGAACATTATCCTTGTTCTTCTCAGCCCTCCCTTTCTTTCATCCTTGGCCAATGGCACACTGGAATGGATTCCTTTACTCGGATTTCTTCTCCCGGCGCAATACGGTCTTGCCTTCATCCTAGCAAAGCCTCAAAGCGGAGGCTTGATTGTTTTATCCTGGCTCAGGCGAAACCTTTATCTTTCATACACATTTGCAGGCATTTTCCTTTGGACCTTACTTGTCTGGCCTCGCTGGATGAGGGAAATGCAAGACGGAATTATCAATCTTGGAGCAAATGCCATGTTCACCGGAGATCTGTCTCCCTTTCCCTTCCTGATTCCTATCGGGATTATCCTTTTCGTCCTGGCCTACAAATCTCCACACAATGATGAAATCTTGATGACCTTCGCTACCTACTGTTTTGTTCCGTACTTTCTTCTCCATTCCACACTCATCCTCCTGATAATCTCCAATCGTCACAAGCCCCTGTTCTATTCTTTCTGGATACTCTCCTGGATAATTCTCATCATAAACTAGTAGTAGAGGTTGTAGTAGAGGTTGTTAATAGAGTCTTTAATATGTCAGAATCAAAAAATGCCCGCGAGGGCATTAAGACCGTCCAAGCATATCCAGGTCACTTAGCAAAAATTTAGCCGATTTTATGTCAGAATCAAAAAATGCCCGTTTATCCCGGCGTTCCTGTCCCGGGGCGCGAGCATTCAGACGGCGGGTGCCTTTCATTTCTTCATCACAAAAGATAGTCTGACCTTGCGAGGAGGGTACTTTTCCCGACGAAGCACGAGTACCCGGAGTGGTAATCTCCGGTTTGACGGGGAAAGTCCCACTCTGAGCGCTTTTCGGCGTTTAAACGGAGATTGCCGCGCCCCAAAACCGGCGGCTCGCAATGACAATTATCCTGGGCGAGGGCGTTCAGGGCGGCTCGCACATCGTCCCGATGGTTTTACGGGAAGGTCAACTGGCGCGGCGGGCAGGGCCCTTTTTGGTATACTGCTTCTCAGCCCTGGCTGCGGTTTTCGACCCCCGAAAACCTTCTCAGCGTCAGGCTGCGAATCCACCTTGCACGCTCAGCGCAAGAGATCAAACGAATGGCAGGCCAAGCCTGCCTGGAGGGTTGTCATGGTCGATCATCTTGTTTCGGTAATGCCGTCCATCCTGCTCGAAAGCCGGGTCGGGCAGGTTAAACAGCGGCTGATAGAGCTGGTCACACCGCAGCTGCAAAACATATCCGGGCCGCAAGCCGCCAACCGCGCCACGGTTCTCAGGCAGCTCGAATCTGCGCTGGATGGGCTCGGGCTGCAAAATATGCCAGAGAAAGCGCGCGAACAAATCATTGCGAGCGCGCTGGCCGATCTAATCGGCTATGGCCCGCTCGAATGGCTGCTGCAGGACGAGCAAATTAACGAGATCATGGTCAACGGGCCAGATCTGGTTTTCATCGAGAAAAACAGCGAACTGTGGGAAACCGACATCCGCTTTGAGAGTGAGAATCATGTCCTGCAGATCATCGACCGCATCCTGATGCCGCTTGGCCGGCGAGTCGATGCGGATAACCCAACCGCCGACGCGCGCCTGCCGGATGGCTCACGCGTCAACATTGCCATCCGCCCGGTGGCGGTCAATGGGCCGGTCATCACCATCCGCAAATTTTCGCGCAACAAGATGACCAGTCAGGATTTGATCGGCTTCGGAACGCTGACCCAATACATGGCAAAATTCCTGGAAGCGTGTGTCGTTTCGCGCATGAACATCCTGATTTCCGGCAACACCAGCTCCGGCAAAAGTACCATGCTCAATGTGCTTTCGACCTTCATCCCGGAGCATGAGCGCATCATCACCATCGAAGATGCGGTCGAGCTTCAGATGATCCAACGCCATGTCATTCAGATGGAGACCAAACTCCCAAATATCGATGGCGGCGGAGCGGTCAGCATCCGCGACCTGGTTCGCAACGCCCTGCGGATGCGCCCAGACCGGCTGGTGGTGGGCGAGGTGCGCGGCGGCGAGACTCTCGACATGCTGCAAGCCATGAACACCGGCCATTCCGGTTCTCTGACGACCGTCCACGCCAACACGCCGCGCGATGCGATTGCCCGGCTCGAGACGACCGCCCTCATGTCTGGAATCGATTTGCCGGTCCTCGCCCTGCGCCGTCAAATTTCATCCGCGCTCGATCTGATTGTCCACATGAGCCGCCTGCCGGACGGCTCGCGCAAGGCGACCCAGATCACAGAAGTGGTGGGGATGGAAGGCGACATTGTGACCCTGACCGATATTTACAAGTTTCATCAGAGCGGCATCGGCCCGGACGGCAAAATCAAAGGCGAACTGCGCCCAACCGGCATCCGCCCGGTCTTTAACCCGCGCCTGGAAGCGGCTGGTTTCAAGTTGGGTGGAGAATATTTCGGGTTGGGCTTTTAATTTTGGCGAATGCTTGCAGAATGATATATAATCAAAAGGCTTGTCTGGTTTACCATTTCAGAATTTACGATCATTCATGGAGGCTTGATGGAAGTCACAACTCAGGAATTCAAACACTGTGATCTGATTACAGTCACAGGCCGTGTGGATAGCGCGACCGCGCCCAAACTGTCTGAAGCCCTTGAAACAATTGCCAATGCCGGGCGTTTCAAGATTGTGATCGATATGACCGGCCTTAGTTATATGTCCAGCGCGGGCTTTCGGGCCTTAATTGCCGCCCAGCGCAACTGCAAACGCTATAACCGCGGCGAGGTGGTTTTTGCCAGCGTCCCGGCCAATATTCACTCGGCCCTCGAACTGGCAGGCTTCACGTCTTTGTTTCAAATCTACCCAGACGTCACCTCGGCAGTCGGCAACTTCTGAGAAAGCAGCGTGTAAAGCCATTCCGCCAGGCCGTCCGGCGCGGGCTTTTTCTCTTTTCTTTGGAGCTCCTCCACGCTAATTTTGTCAACAGACCGCCCTTGCCAGCAGGTGGGGCGGTTTGTGTTTTAGCCCCCTAAATTTCTCTGACACTCGCCATGCACATAAAAACATTCCCGGCCCAGTTTGAAACGCTCGATGATATTCGAGATTTTGTCGGTCAGGCGGCGCGCCAGGTGGGCTTCCGCGAAAAGGAAATCTACAACATTCAATTGGCCGTTGACGAGGCCGCCTCTAATATCATCGAGCATGCTTACGAGGCAGTCGCGGATGGCGTGATCGAGGTTTTTACGCGGATCGAGCCGTGCGCCCTGACGATTGTCCTGCGCGATTGGGGCCACGCCTTTGCGCCCGAAGACATCAACGAACCGGACCCAAACGCCGCGCTTGAAGAGCGCACCATTGGCGGCCTGGGCTTGTTTTTCATCCACAAATTGATGGATGAAGTTCATTTTGATTTCTCGCCGGATGGAAGCAATACCCTGACCCTCGTCAAGCATTGTTCCGCCGCGCCGCCGGCCGCCCAAGCCCAGCCAAATAAATCGGCCTGGGGCGATTTGTTCGGCCTCGGTGAGCGGATTTTGGGGGCAACCACCTTCGAGGAACAGCGCGCCACCATTTTGGAAGTGGCGGCCCGGATTTTCCCCCACACCCAAATCGAATTATGGCTGGATGATGAGACGTTTCGGCTGCCGGATTGGGTCGAGAAGCCGGCCCCTTTGGCCCCGGCCCTTGAAAGTATGCGCCAGGCGCTCCACTCGCCGGAGCTGGTCCAGGCCAGCGAAGCCGGCGAGCCGGTTCTGGCGATCCGGCTGTGGTACGAGCAATCCAGCCTGGGGGTGATTGCGATCCGGCGCGCGCCTGGGACGAGTTTTCGGCGGCGCGAGCGGGATTTGCTCGAAGGCTTGTCGCACGTCGCCTCAGTGGCGCTAATTGCCTGGCACCGGGTCAGCGTCGAGCGTTGGCGCATCAGCCAGTTAAACCTGGTGCGGACGGTAAGCGCGCAAATTGCCAATCAATCAGACCTGGATGAACTTTCGCTGAAGGTCGTCCGCCTGATTCAGAACACCTTTCGTTTTTATTATGTTGCCATTTTTACGCGTGATGCCAAAACAGCGGCCCTCCATTTTCGGGCCAGCGCGGGCGGCGCTACCCGCCGCAAAGGACGCGCGACTGCCCCGACCCTGCAAGTGGAACTGGGCCAGGGCCTGATCGGCCACGCCGCCGAAACCGGCGAGGAATTGATCGCCAACGATATTCGCCAGGAACCGCGCTATCGCCATTTTGAAAGCCTGCCAGAAACGCGTTCCGAGATTGCCCTGCCGCTCAAGGTCGAATCGCGCGTGCTGGGTGTTTTGGACGTCCAAAGCGACAAACCGGGCGCCTTTCATCCGTACGATTTGCTGGTCTTGCGCGCCCTGGCCGATACGATTGCGGTGGCTGTCGAGGGGGCCAACCTGTATGGCGTTTTGCATCGCCGCGCCGAACAGTTGAAGGCCGTTGCTGAGGTCAGCCGCCAAATTACGTCTTTCTTAAACTTGCGCGAGTTGATGCAGGAAGTTGCCCGGATCATCCGCCATCGTTTTGATTATTCGTATGTCCATCTCTTCACCGTCCACCCCAACCGCCGCCAGATTCACTATGAAGCCGGGTCGGGGGTGCGCTCTGGCGCGTTGGAAGGCTACATGCTCAGCCTCGACGACCCGGACGGGCTGGTTCCGTATGTGGCCCGCACGGGTGAAATGCTGCTCGTCAACGATGTTTCGAAAGAACCGCGCTACCGGCCCTCGCCGCTGCCGCCCGCCAATACCCTCTCGGAATTAACCATGCCGTTGATTTTTAACGAACAGGTCTACGGCGTGATGGATATTCAAAGCGACCAGCTGAATGCGTTTGAAGAAGAAGACCGCCTGCTTTTTGAAACCCTTTCAGATACGATTGCAGCCGCCATCCGCAACGCGGATTTATACCGCTCAGAGCAGTGGCGGCGGCAGGTGGCCGACAGCCTGCGCGAAGTGGCTGTTCTGCTCTCCGCCAACGCCAGCCTGGAACAGGTCTTGGACACGACCCTGACCGAGCTGGAACGCAACCTGCCGGCGGATATTTCTGCCATCTGGCTGTTGGATAGCGACGATATTTATTGCGCCGCGGTGCATGGGGCCAGCGCGGAGGGCCTCAACGCTACCCGTTACGATTCGGTCGATGTGCGGACCGCCCTGGCCCGGGCCCTCCTGGCGCGCCAGCCCATCATCCGCAAGCCGGGTGAACCGGTTGGCCCGTCTGGCCTGATCGGCGGCTTTGACGACGATTACTCCTCGATAGCCGCTCCCCTCCGAATCGGCGAGCAGGCCGTCGGCGTTTTGACTCTCGCCCACCACACCCCCGGGCGCTACGGCCACGAGGCCCACGCCATGACGACCACCTTTGCCAGCTACGCCGCGGTTGCCATTGAAAACGCGCGCTTGTATGATTCGGCCCAGGAACAAGCCTACGCCTCGGCCGCTTTATTGCAGGTCGCCCAGGCGGTCGTCTCGCTCTCAGACCTGGATGAAATTCTGGGCACGATCGTGCGCATCCTGCCGATGCTGGTTGGGGTCGAACGGGCCGCCATCTACACCTGGGACGAGGCAACCCTCAGCTTTCACCCGGCCCGGGCCTACAACCTGCCCGCCGAGGCCGCCTCCCTGTTCTGGCGCAACCTGTCTGCGGATGAATTCCCAATGCTTTCGGCGGCCATCACCCAGGCAGAACCGGCCCTCTCTGCCGAGGCCCATCTCGGAGCAGAAAACTGGCTGAACCTGCAGCCTCTCTTTGGCGAAGAAGCGGAAGTTTTGCATTACAGCGAAGACCGCCTGCTGATGTCTTTTCCGCTGTCTGTCAAAGGCGAGGCCTTTGGCGTGCTGCTGGTGGAAGAAGCCCTCGGCGGACGCCGTTTCAGAAATCGCCGCATCGAAATCCTGACCGGGGTGGCCCAGCAAATTGCATTAGCCATCCAAAACGATCTGTTCCAACAAGAAACCGTCGCGCGCGAACGCCTCGAAACCGAAGTCCAGTTTGCCCGCCAAATCCAAAAGACCTTTATCCCTGAATCGCTGCCGGAACATGACAATTGGGAAATCTCCGCCCGCTGGCGCACCGCCCGCCAGGTCGGCGGCGATTTTTATGATGTATTTGACCTGCCCAACGGCCAGATTGGCCTGTTTATTGCCGACATCGCCGATAAGGGCATCCCGGCTGCCCTGTTTATGGCCCTGACCCGCACCCTGATCCGGGCCGCCGTTTTGGAAACCGTCTCTCCGGCCCAGGCTTTGCATCGCGTCAACGAACTGCTTTACCCGGATTGCCAGCAAGGGATGTTTGTGACGGCCGTCTACGGCGTGATCGACCAGCAAAGCGGCCAATTCACCTATGCCAACGCCGGTCACAACCCGCCGGTTTGGGTGCGCAACGACCAGTCCCCAGCCACCCTGGAGATTTTATCCCGGACGGGGATGGCCCTCGGCGTCATTGAAGATTTTGAAATCACAGAACGGGTTATCCAGCTCGCTTGCGGCGATCTGCTCGTGCTTTACACGGACGGCGTGACCGAAGCCTTTGCCCCGAACGAAGAGATGTTTGGCGAAGAACGGCTTTACGAGATCTTGCGCAAGGCGCGCCATTCTTCCGCCTTTGAGGTGCTCGATGCGATTGAGAATGAAGTCAACCAGTTTATGGACACGCTGCCCGCCTCCGACGACATCACCATGCTCGCGGTTCGCAGGCACGCTTAAGCTCATTTCAGGTTCGTTTGCCTGGCAAACAACTTGCTTTGGCCGAAATGCGATAAAATAAGCTCAACGATGGGAGTACAACACAATGCGCGCAGTCGACATCATCATCAAAAAACGCGATAAACAGGAACTAACCGACGCCGAAATTGATTTTTTCGTGCGCGAATTCACCACAGATGCCATCCCGGATTATCAGGTTTCAGCCTGGGCCATGGCAATTTTGCTAAACGGGATGACAGCCCGCGAAACCACCGCCCTGACTTTGGCAATGGCCCATTCCGGGGCGATGCTCGATCTTTCAGATGTGGTCGATATTGCGGTGGATAAACATTCTTCAGGCGGGGTGGGCGATAAAACCACCCTGTCCGTTTTACCGATTGTGGCCGCCTGCGGCCTGCCCTGCGGAAAAATGTCTGGGCGCGGGCTGGGATTCAGCGGCGGCACGCTCGACAAGCTCGAATCGATTCCCGGCTATCGGGTAGACCTGTCCACCGCAGAATTCAAAAGCCAACTCCACAAAATCGGAATCGTGCTAACCGGCCAATCGCTGGACCTGGCCCCGGCAGACGGAAAACTATATTCCCTGCGGGATGTGACCGGCACCGTCCCTTCCACCTCGTTGATTGCCGCCTCGATCATGAGCAAAAAACTGGCGGCGGGCGCCCAGGCCATTGTTCTGGATGTCAAGACCGGCAATGGCGCTTTTATGGCCACGGTCGAGGCAGCCCGCGAACTGGCCCAGGCCATGACCGACATCGGAGAACTTGCCGGACGCCAGGTCACGGCCTTGATTGCGGATATGAATCAGCCGCTCGGTGAAGCCGTCGGAAACGCGCTCGAAGTCATCGAAGCGGTGCAAGCCTTGCATGGCAGCGGCCCTGAAGATTTTATGGAACATTGCCTCCATCTTTCGGCCCACATGCTCTTGCTGGGCCGGCGCGCCGAAACGCTCGAGCAGGGCCGGGCGATGGCCCAGGAAGCGCTCCAAGACGGCTCGGCGTTCGAGAAATTTTGTCAGCTGGTGACGGCCCAGGGCGGGGATGTCAGCTTTGTCCAAAACCTCGAAAAACTACCGGTCGCCCCGATCCAGGAAGTCGTCCAATCGCCGCAAGCCGGTTATCTGGCCGGTGTCCATGCCCGCACCATCGGCGAGGCGGCGGTCACGCTTGGAGCGGGCCGCGCTAAAAAAAGTGACGAGATTGACCATGCCGTTGGCTTTTTAATCCACAAAAAAGTGGGCCAGAGAGTTTCGATGGGCGAACCCCTCTTTACCATCCACGCCCGCAAAGCTGCGCAGGTGGAACAGGTTCGCCAGGTTGTGCTGGATGCGTTTACCTTCAGCGAGAAGCCGGTAGCACCTTTACCTTTGTTTTATTGAGCGCTTTCTGAGAATTGCTTGATTAATCACCTGGTTTGGTGCATACTAATATTTGGAGTGTGCCGATGAGTAAAGTTGCGTTGCGCGTATATAACCATGAAATTGAATCCCTGATCGAACAGGGTCAAGTTGACGAGGCGATTGCCCACTGTCAGCATATTCTCAAAACCTACCCCAAACACCTTGAGACATATCGCCTGCTGGGCAATGCCTATCTCGAAGCGCAGCGTCATAACGACGCTGCCGATATTTTTCAGCGCGTTTTAACCTCTGTTCCAGATGATTTTGTCTCACATCTTGGGATGAGCATTATCAACGACGAGCACAAGAATCTCGATCAAGCCATCTGGCACATGGAACGCGCCTACGAATCCAATCCATCCAATGGAGGCGTTCAGGCTGAGTTACGCCGTTTATATGGCCGCCGGGATGGGTTGGAACCGCCTAAAATCCAGATGACACGCGGCGCGCTGGCAAAAATGTATCTTCGCGGCGCTCAATACGCGCAAGCCATTCAAGAAATCAAGACTGTTCTCAACGAAGATAAAGACCGGCTCGACCTGAAAGTGCTTTTGGCTCAGGCCCTTTTCCGCTCTGGAAAAAAGGTCGAGGCGACGGAAATCTGTACTGAGATTCTTCAGGTTTCCCCCTACTGTTTTGATGTTAATCGCATTCTGGTCGAAATCCTGCCTGGCACCAGCCTGGCCGCCAACGTCGATACCTATAAAAAGCGTTTGCAGCAGCTGGATCCTTACATTGCTTTTGTAACCGGCTCAACTTTTGATGTAAGCTCAGTCCAGGATATGGCCGTCGGCCTTGAGCGCCTCGAGTGGGATGAACGTCTGGCGAATCGGGCCGAAGCGGGCTGGCAGGTAGAAAGCGAATCCGTCTCAAGCCCGGAATCCGAATCTGAAGTGGAAATCCCTGATTGGATGAAGACCTCCGGCTGGGGCCCATCCTCCGGCGAGGCTCAGGAAGGGCCGCTCGACTTCGATGAACCGTCCGTCTCTGCCGAAGAACTGGCGGCAGGCGAATTGGCAGCCGCTGAAATTCCAGATTGGCTGAAAGCAATGGCCCCTCCAGGCTCAGGCCAGGCCGATTCTGCAGAAGGACAACCGGACGCAGACAGCGAAAGCGCAGACCTCGATTGGCTCGCTGGAATCAACGCCGCTTCTGGCGCAGCGTTGACAGAAACCGGCGTAGAATTTGCCCAGCCCCAACAGCCCGCCGCGCCGCAAGCCGAACCCCCCGCTGACAACGCCGATTGGCTGGCCGGATTGGGTCAATCCGCCGCCGAAACCCAACAGCTACAGCCCGAACCCGCCGCCGCGGACGATGTCCCCGACTGGCTGGCCGGATTGGGCGCAGAAACAGAGCAGCCCGCCGCGCCGCAAGCCGAAACCTCCGCCGCTGACAACGCCGATTGGCTGGCCGGATTGGGTGCGCAAGCCCAAGAATCCGCCGCCGAAACCCAACAGCCGCAGCCCGAACCCGCCGCCGCGGACGATGTCCCCAGCTGGCTGGCCGGATTGGGCGCTGAGACAGAACAGCCCGCCGCGCCGCAAGCCGAAACCTCCGCCGCTGACAACGCCGATTGGCTGGCCGGATTGGGCGCTGAGACAGAACAGCCCGCTGAGCTTGAACAGCCGCAGCCCGAACCCGCCGCCGCGGACGACGTCCCCGACTGGCTGGCCGGATTGGGCGCTGAGACAGAACAGTCCGCCGCGCCGCAAGCCGAACCCGCCGCCGACAACGCCGATTGGCTGGCCGGATTGGGTGCGCAAGCCCAAGAATCCGCCGCCGAAACCCAACAGCCGCAGCCCGAACCCGCCGCCGCGGACGATGTCCCCGACTGGCTGGCCGGATTGGGCGCTGAGACAGAGCAGCCCGCCGCGCCGCAAGCCGAAACCTCCGCCGCTGACAACGCCGATTGGCTGGCCGGATTGGGCGCGCAAGCCCAAGAATCCGCCGCCGAAACCCAACAGCTGCAGCCCGAACCCGCCGCCGCGGACGATGTCCCCGACTGGCTGGCCGGAGTGGGCGCTGAGACAGACCAGCCCGCCGCGCCGCACGCCGAATCAGACCAGCCGGGCGCGCCCGT
>JAVEWN010000071.1:0-18027 GCA_034004515.1 Anaerolineales bacterium
CGCCGCCCAATTACACCTGTTGATTGGCGCATCGGCTATTCAGCGCTCTTCTTTCCAAGAAAATAACATTCACCTAGCCTCTTTACCAAGTTATATTGCCCACTTATTAAAATAGATTATTGCACTGGAAACTATTATGCCTGATTATTATCCTCCGCCACCTGGCCTGTTATCTGGTTCTATTGTCTGGGCATATTTAAGAGACTCAGGAGGTCCGAATCAGGATCGCTCTGTTCCTCAACAAAATGATGTGTTGGTCGAATACTGCCAGCGTTATGGTTTACGGCTTCAAAAAGTTTTTGCAGATATTCATATGAGCGGAACCAATGATAATCGGGATCAGTTTAACGAAATGATAAACTTGGTCGAAGCAGGCAAAAAACCTGCCGGGATTCTAATATGGTCATTTGCACGTTGGGCTCGCAACAAAATTGACAGCCAACTATACAAAGCCTATGTTCGTAAACGCGGTATTATCCTCCATTCTCTAATTGATAATATCCCAGACGGAAAATACGGTATTGTTGTTGAAACCCTTATAGATGTTGGCAATCAAGAAAAAGCCGAACAAGCATCCGAAGAGGCGAAGCGTGGTCTTTACGATATGGTTCGCCAGAGAGCGGTGCCAGGAACACCCCCGTATGGTTTTGTAGCAAAGCCCATAGAGATAATCAGCCCAGAAGGTGTCAAGCGCATTCGAAATAGTTGGGAACCTGATTCGAGCCTGATTCCTGCCGTTAAAAAGGCTTTTGATATGCGCGCGGCGGGCATATCGCTCAGCGAAATTCATAAAGAACTCAGATTATTTAGCGGCATTAATCAATACAGTTACTTTTATGCAAACCCTCTCTACATCGGTTGTCTCAAATATGGAGATCTCGTAATAGATAACTACTGCGAGCCAATGGTAGATAAGTTTATATGGGAAGAAGTACAAAAAATCAGACAACAGCACATTGCAAGCCAGGTAAAAAATGCCCCACAAAGCACAACAAAAATTCGACGTATCAATGCCCAGATGGCACTGACCGGATTAGCTCATTGTGCCCGCTGCGGTTCGCCTCTTTTTGGCCACAATTCACCACGACCTGACAAGTCAAAAGTATCAGATCTATCGTACAAATGCACCCGTGCCCGGCGTCGCCAGGATTGTGATCTGCCACGAATATCAGCTCCTGCAGCCGAAAAAGCTATTGTCGATGAAATTGAACAATTAGCGGAAAACCCCCGTTATATGGCTGCTATCCATGCTGAAATGCTAGACCGCAGCCAAAAAGCAAGCTCCGAAACGGCAGAGAGAATCAGCCAAATTAATCAGCGTCTGAAAACTTTGCGCACTCAGATTACTAATCTGACTAACGCCATCACCGAAACGGGTCACAGTCGAGCTTTGTTGCAGCGCTTGACAGATCTTGAAAATGATCAATATGGCGCTGAAACCTTGCTCATAGATTTACAATATCAGCAAAATACCTTGCCGAACATCGGAGCAGATGAAATCAGTGCTGTTTTACGGAAAATGGTTGAACGGATGCGAACCCCCGAGCGTCGCCGTGAAATTCTTCATGCTTTGCTTGAATCTGTCGGCATAGATAGAATTGATAACCGATTACTTATCGGTATCGCCATCAAAATCCCATCCCAAAGTCCCCCTGAAAATCAAAATACAAGTGTGCCTACATATATGAGCCACCAAAGGGAGTCGAACCCTTGACCTGACGATTACGAATCGTCTGCTCTACCAACTGAGCTATGGTGGCGTGCTGAGCGGCGAAATTATACAGGATACCGGCCAGATTCGCAAGAAAAATAGGCCGTTTGGCATCTTTAAGGTATGATTACCCCATGCTAAACATTGCCATGCTTTCTTATCACACCTGCCCGCTGGCGACCCTCGGCGGCAAGGACACGGGTGGAATGAACGTTTACGTGCGCGATCTGACGACCGAACTGGGCCGCCAGGGCGTGCATGTCGATGTCTTCACGCGCTCACAAGATGAGCACGTCCCGCACGTCCTGCACGACCTGGGCTTTGGCAATCGCGTCGTCCACATCCCCGCTGGTCCGGAACAGCCGATGCCAAAGCGAGAACTGGCCGGGTATATTCCGCAGTTTGTGGAGGGGATTAAGCAATTCGCTGCCGAGCGCGGTCTCCATTACGACGCCATCCACAGCCATTACTGGATGTCCGGCCTGGCAGCCGAACAACTCAAGGCGGAATGGGGCATCCCGTTTGTCCACATGTTTCACACCCTGGGCGAGATGAAAAACCGGGTTGCGGTCAACGAGTCGGAAAAGGAAGGGGCCTACCGCCTGGATGGCGAACGCCAGGTCTTGCGCGCGGCAGATATGATTTTGGCTGCCACCCTGGCCGAGCAAGCCCAGTTGCAATGGCTCTACAAAGCTGATTTGCGCAAGGTGGTTATTATTCCGCCGGGGGTGGATACCTGCCATTTCTACCCGATTCCGCCGGACGACGCCAAAGAATACGTTGGGATTCCCAAGGAAGATCGGATGATCTTGTTTGTCGGGCGGATCGAGCCGCTCAAAGGCGTGGGTACGCTCATCAAGGCCATGTCCTGCCTAAATCTTAAAGAATTTGAACGTCCGGCCTACCTGGTGGTGATCGGCGGCGACCCAAACCTGCCTGCCGAGCAAATGAGCGCTGAAATGCTGCGCTTGCAGGGCCTTTGCGAAGACCTGTGCATGGACAGGATGGTGGTGTTCCTCGGCAAGCGCGAGCAGGGCAGCCTGCCTTATTATTATTCTGCTGCGGAGGTGCTGGTCATGCCTTCGCATTACGAGTCGTTTGGGATGGTGGCGCTCGAAGCGATGGCCTGTGGCACCCCGGTCGTCGCATCTCAAGTTGGGGGCCTGGCTTTTCTAATCCAGGATGGCGTCACCGGTTTCCACGTCCCAGACCAGGACGAAGATGCCCTCTGCGACCGCCTGAACCGGATTCTGGGAGATTCGTCTCTGCGTCAGCGGATGGGAGCCGCCGCCGCAGAGTATGCCAGCCGTTATTCCTGGCATCTGATTGCGCGCCAGATCATTGCCGCCTACGAGCAATTGCTTGAAAGAGTGAGTTAAATAAAGAGCCGCGGGATGTTTTCTCCCGCGGCTCTTTATTATTTATAGCTTGCCCAGCCCGCGCAAGACGCGCTCCGGCGTGAGCGGAAACTCATCGAACCAGACCCCGGTTGCGGCCCGCACGCCAGCGGTGATGGCTGCGGCCAGCGGAATGTAAGGCATTTCCCCCATGCCGCGCGCCCCGTAAGGCCCAATCGGGTCGGCGTATTCCAGAATCAGCGATTCGACATTTTGGGGGATGTCGAGCACGGTCGGAATCAGGTAGGTGGATAATTTGTCGGTTAGCAGCCGGCCCTCGTGCTGGATCATGTTTTCCATCAGCGTATAGCCGGCAGCCTGGACAACCGCCCCTTCGATCTGGCCCTGAACCTGCTGCGGGTTGACCGCTTTGCCGACATCGTCTGCGCAAATGACGTTTAGCAGCCGCACCAGGCCGGTTTCGGTATCCACCTCCACTTCGACCGCTTCGGCCACATACCCATAGGCGAAGTTCGGGTCTGATTTGCCGGTTTCCGGGTCGAGCGGCGTCGTGCGCGGCGGACGATATTGGTAGGTGGCAACCGCCGGGCGTTCCTCGCGCTGCCATTTTTCAAGCGCTTCTTCGCAGGCCCCCTTAATCGCGTTTCCGGCCATAAAGGTCATGCGCGAGGCCGAAACCGAGCCTGCATTGCCGCTGGTGGCGGTATCTGAAGCAACCAGTTCCACTTTTTCAAACGGCAGCCCGAGTGTTTCGGCAGCAAATTGCACAAAAGCCGTGTGCGAGCCTTGTCCGACTTCGGCCCCGGCATGATAAAGCACCGCACGCTCAATCTGGGCCGTACCGTGCAATTCGATCTTTGCCACGCACTGCTCTGGCGCGCCAAACGAAAAGCCGACATTTTTATAACCACAGGCAAACCCCCAACCGCGCTGAATGGCTTTCGGCGCGCTTTTGGCCTCTCCCGCTTTTTGCAAATCGTTCATGCGCTCGACGCATTTCTCAAGCACTTGTCCCATCGAAACTCCCTTCGGAAGCGGCGTTCCGACCGAAAGGATTGATCCTTCCCCAATCAGGTTGCGGCGGCGCAGTTCGATCGGGTCCATGCCCAATTTCTCAGCCAGTTTGTTCATTTGCTGCTCGGCGGCAAACATCCCTTGCGGGCCGCCGAACCCGCGAAATGCGCCACTGACCATATTGTTGGTATAAATCGAAGCAGAATCGACTCTGACGTTCGGGATTTCATACGGCCCGGTACACATCAGGGTCGCGTTGCCCTGCACTTTGGTCGAGGTGTAAACGTAACCGCCTGAATCTGCGTATAAATCGACTTCGGCGGCCAGCAGTTTGCCTTCTTTGGTCGCGCCCCAACGCGCGCGGATGTGGTACGGGTGGCGTTTGTGGTGCCCGAACATCGATTCTTCGCGGCTCCAGATGATCTTGACAGGCCGCTGAATGCCGCGCTGCGCAAGCCGCCAGGCGGCCAGCCCCAGCACAATCTGAACCGACATGTCTTCGCGTCCGCCGAAGGCCCCGCCAATTGCCGGGTAGATGACGCGCACTTGCTCAAGTTCCAGCCCCAGCGAATGGGCGATCTGCTCCTGGTCTTCGTGCGTCCACTGCCCGCCGACGATGACCGTCACCCGGCCTTCCTCGTCAATATAACCGAGGCCGGCTTCGGGTTGCAGGTAGGCGTGTTCCTGCATCGGGGTATCGTAAACGCCCTCGACAATCACGTCCGCCTGCTTGAAGGCTGCTTCCACGTCTCCCTTGCGGATGCGATAGCGCAGGATGACGTTGCTGCCTTTCTCAGGGTGCAGCAGGGGCGCATCGGCTTCCATCGCGGCCAGCATATCGGTCACGACCGGCAAATCTTCATAATCGACTTGAATCAGGTCGCGCGCCTGGGCAGCAATGGATTCGCTTTCGGCCACCACCAGGGCCACTTGGTCGCCGATCCAACGGACACGGTCGGTGTAGGGCTTGCTCGAGCCAGGCCCGCACAAAACCGGCTGGTCTGGCGTGATCAGGCCATACTCATTGTTGGGGATATCTTTCGCCGTGAAAACAGCAATCACGCCTGGCAAGGCTTCGGCTGCGCTCACATCGACTTTTTTAATAATCGCGTGCGGCCTGCCCGCGAACAATATTTTCATGTAGGTCTGGTCAGGCAGGTTGATATCGCCTGGGTAAAGCGCTTCGCCGGTTACTTTGCTGCCTGCATCCAGCCGGACGACAGATTTTCCTATAATTTGGGTCATGCTTGCCTCCTGGTTGGGTTAACGGGTGTATTTCTTACCCCTAATTTTGGGCGCAGGTTCATCAAGCGGGCCATACAGCGGCACCGCAACCCGGTAGATCAGGCCATAAACCACCGAAAGGATGCCAGATAAAACCAGCACCACCATAAAGAAAAACACCATTTGCGCTTTTAAAAATGGAATCGAACGTATCCAGCGCGCCAAGCTGCTCAAATACGGGATATCAAAAACCCAGGGCGGAAACTTGAACGGCGCAGAAAGCGATCTGACAAAAGCGACGACCTGGGGGACATCAGAAGCCCGGGCCAGCTTTAATATTTCCTGGGCCGCCGCCCAGCCAACGATGGGAATGATGATAATGATGATGAAACCGATCCCGCGCCAAATGGGGTGAATTTTGTATGGGCGCACAAATTCTTTCTTTTGCGTGGTTCGATACTTTGCCATCGCTACTCCTTTACAGAATACTTACTGGCGGCCTCGATTGCCTTGATAATCTTGTAATAGCCCGTGCAGCGACAGAGATTGCCCGTAATGGCCTGCTCGATTGCGTTAATATCGGGGTTGGGGCGTTCCTCAAGCAGCTTGGCCGCCGACATTAAAAATCCTGGCGTGCAGTAACCGCATTGCACCGCGCCCTCATGCACAAACGCCTCCTGAACAGGGTGCAGTTGTTCGGCGTTCGCCAGCCCCTCTACCGTCACAATTTCTGCGTTGTGGGCGCGCGCTGCCGGAACCAGGCAAGACAGCACAGCTTGCCCATCCAGAAAAACCGTGCAGGAGCCGCATTCACCCTCAGCGCAGCCTTCTTTTGAGCCAATCAACCCGGCTTCTTCGCGCAGCAAATGCAGCAGGGTTTTCTCGTAACCGCTCTGGAAACTATACTGCTTCCCGTTAATGGTTGTCTGGATGTCTACGCCGGGGGTGTGGTGGGCGCCCTCAAAGCCGGTCACGGGCTGATGGTTTTGGCGGCCCCATAGCAAGACCGGCTCCGCCGGGAACCCGGCCTGGGTCTCGTTATTGCGAATCGACTCCAGCCCCCGGCTGGCAATCACGCGCGTCATCTCGCGCCGGTAGGCCGCGGAACCGCGAATATCGTCAATCGGGTGGGCCGCCTGGCGTGCCAAGATGGCGGCCTCGGCGATCACCTCGTCGCTCAACTTTTTGCCTTGCAGATAGGTTTCCGCTTGCGGGGCATGGATGATCGTCGGCGAGACAGCCCCGAGCGTGATGGCGGCCTTCGTAACGGTTTCCCCGTCCAGGGTCAGAATGATCGCAATGTTTGCGACCGAAATGGCCTGGGCGCGCCGCAAAGCCATTTTGATGAAGGTCCCGCTTTGGTTGGACTCCATCCCCTTGAAGCCAATTTCGGTCAACATTTCGTCGGGCTGCAGGACGCTTTTGCGAACGCCCTGATAGAATTCGCTCAAAGGCACGCGCCGCTCGCCGCGCACTGATTTCAGCACCAGCCAGGCATCGAGCGCCATCAGCGGCGTGATTGTGTCGTTGGCCGGTGAAGCCGTCACCAGGTTGCCCGCCACGGTTCCACGATTGCGAATCTGCGGCGAGCCGACTTCCCAGCAGGCGCGTACCAGCGGGTAGGCCCGCTCACGCAGCAGTTTGGATGCGACGATCTGGTTATGAGTTACCATCGCGCCGATGTGCAGGACGCCGTCTTCATCCAGAGTAATTTCATCCAGCCCAGAAATACGGGTTACATCGATCAGGGTTTGCAGGCCGGGCCGGGCTTTGCGTTCCAATTCGAGAATCAGGTCGGTTCCGCCGGCGATGATGCGCGCTTTTTTCCCCTGCCGCGCCAGGCTTTCGACCACCTCGTCTGTGGTTTTTGCGGAGATGAACTCATGCCACATGATTTTCTCCTTATTTGGGTATATTGAAATGGGTGCTACTCTGTTCAATTTTACATCAAAAAGCAAAGGTCACGCCCGATGCGTGACCTTTGTCTGACAAGTTAGTGATGAAAATTTATTCGGCGCTGGCCCCGTTGATAATTTGGTAGCGGCGCTCGAAGGTGGCGGTCGCTTCACGGGCGATTGAGACGACGTTCCGAATGGCGGCGGGCAGGCCTTCTTCCTGGCCGATATTGCCTTCGACGGTATCCAGCGCATTGTTGATTTGGTCTGCGATTTCAAAGAAGGCTGAGTCGAACTCATAAATCTTGGTTAGCTCTTCTTCGTTGATTTTGACGGCGTCGAAAAAGCCTGAATAGCCATAGGTGGCGTTGCGAATCTTATCTGCGAAGATGCGAATTTGGAGGCTGGCCTTTTCGAGGTCATCGACATATTCGATCCCGCCTGCGCCAACGATATCGGCTTGCAGGCGCGAGCTGCGTTTGTAAAGCTCTTCAAAGCGTTGGGCGACGGTATCGCGCAGCAGCTTATCCGCGGCGCGGCGGTTGGTTCGTTCAATATAACCGCTAAAACCGGGGATGCGTGAAAAAAGCTTTTTGATGGGGTCTTGATCGCCCGTAACACGTCCAAAAAAGTCACTCATGGTTCCTCCTGAGGAAACGACAAATTATAGAATTACATTTATTATAGCCTGACTTTGTAGGTATAATCAAGTTGTCTTTGGGCTACATGCTCACTTACGCGTCTTCCAAACCAAAGTTGCACTTTGTCCGCGTTGTCGTGCGGCAGAAATTTCATATCATTGAAAGGAAGGGTACGATTATGATTGTTACGACCAAAAAGTTATTTGAAGCGGCTTATGGAAAGTATGCCATCGGTGCATATAACATCAACAATCTTGAGCAGACGATGGGCCTGTTCCGGGGCAACATTGATAGCAAAGCTCCATTCATTATCCAGATCAGCAAGGGCGCGCGCGCTTATACTCACAAGAAAATGCTGGAAGGGCTGATCACTTCTGCCAACGAGGTTTTCCAGGATGCGATTTTTGCGGTTCACCTGGATCATGGCGACGAAGAAGCCTGTTACGATTGCATCGAGAGCGGTTTCTACAGCTCGGTCATGATTGATGCCAGCAGCGAGCCTTTTGAAAAGAATATTGAAATCACGCGGCGCGTGGTGGATGCGGCTCACGCCCGTGGGCTGGTAGTCGAAGCTGAGCTGGGCATGTTGGGCGGGGTCGAAGAGCATGTGGCCGTCGACGAGGCCAACGCCAAATTGACCGATCCGCGCCAGGCGCGTGAATTTGTGGAGCGATCTGGCTGCGATTCTCTGGCAGTCGCGATTGGCACCAGCCACGGCGCTTTCAAGTTTACCGGCACCCAGGGCCTGCGTTTTGATGTCCTTTCGCTGATTCAGAAGGAATTACCCGGCTTCCCGTTGGTGATGCACGGTTCCAGTTCTGTCCCGCAGGAAGAAGTCGAACGGATTAACAAAGCGGGCGGCGACTTAAAGGGCGCCAAAGGCGTGGACGAGAACCAGTTCCGCGAGGCCGCCACGTTGGGCGTGACCAAGGTCAATATTGATACGGATGGCCGCCTGGTTTGGACACGTGTCCACCGCGAATTTTTCCGCGACAGGCCGTCCGAGTTTGACCTGCGCCCGGTCGGCAAGATCTTCATGGGAGAATATGCGAAATTCATTGCCCATAAAAATGAGAAATTGGGCAGCGCCGGCCACCTGGATGAAGTCCGGGCGCTCGTTTCGTAAGCCTGTTGGATTGTGCTGAAGCTGGGGCGGGAGGATTCTCCCGCCCCAGCTTTTTTTGGAGGGTTATGCCGGCTGCCGAACAGAATCTAAACCCGAACCGTTACCAGATTATCCCGCGCGTGCTGATTTTTGTTTGGCGCGGCGAGTCGCTTCTGTTGTTGAAGATTAGGGGCAAAGGCCGCTGGGATGGGCGTTATAACGGGCTTGGCGGCCACATTGAGCGCGCAGAAACCGCCCTGGATGCGGCTGATCGCGAGCTGTTCGAAGAATCAGGCTTGCAGGCCGACTTGCGTTTTGTTGGAAGCCTGCTGATCGATACGGGCGAAAGCCCAGGCATTGGTCTGTTTATTTTTAACGGCGAGGCAGCGGAAGGGCAGTTGGTTGCGAGCGAGGAGGGCGATCTCGCCTGGATTCCGCTGGCAGATTTGGAAAATGTCCCGCTTCTGGAGGATGTCCCAATCTTGCTCAGGAAAATCCGCGCAATGGGCGCGGACGCTGAACCTTTTTTTGCGCGCTCTTTTTATGATGCAGGCGGAAATTTAGAGCTTGTGTTTGCTGGCTAACGGACCGTGTTTTTGCGGGAGAATCTTTTTCTGCTGAGCGGCCTGCTGATGTCGCTCGGCTTGTTCCTCCAGGCCGAGCGCGGTAAACAGTTCGGCGGCGTGGAAGAAATACTTTTTTGCCAGATCGGGCTGGTGGATGCGCTGCATAAGCCAGCCGTAGTTGCCGGTTTGGGCGGCGATGCTGTAGCGGTCGCCTATTTTTAGATAGAGTTTGTGGGCCTGTTCAAGCATTTTTGAAGCCTGTTCGAGTTTGCCATTTAGCAATTCGATTTGCCCTTGCCCGACCAGGGTATTGGCCTGGCCCAGCCTGGCCCCGACTTTTTTGTAGATGGCTTCTGCCCGCAGAAAGAATTGATGGGCGGTGGTATGTTCATCTTTTTGCAGGAACATTTCTCCCAGCCCGTAGTAGGTGTTGGCTTCTCCCAGTCGATTTTTTAAGGCGCGGTAGATGCTGAGGGCTTCCATATATTCCCGTTCAGAACAATTGTAGTCTTCGAGCCGGCGGCACAGGTCGGCAATGCTTTCGATGCAGCCGGCTTCGCCCAGGCGATGGCCGAGGGCGCGATAACTTTCGAGGGCCTTGCCGTAGTATTTGCGCGCGCTTAGCAAATCGCCTTGCAGGCGCAGGGAATGGGCCAGGCCTTGCAGACAATTGGCCTGGCCGAGCGGGTTTTCGATCTCGATGTATTGGGTCAGGGCTTCCTGGTAACGGAGTTGGGCGCGGCGATATTCGCCCTGCTGGAGCAGGATGTCGCCCATGCTCTGGATGCAATTGGCGATTCCAAGCGGGTCTTGGGCGCGCCTGAAAATGGGCGCCGCCGAGCGGTAGCGGCTGTCGGCGAGGCTGTAGTCGCCGGTCAGGCGGGCGTGGTCGCCCAGGCAGCGGATGCAGGCGGCAAGCCCTGAGAGATTGTCGAGGTCACGGTAAATTTCAAGGGCTTGCTGGTAGCATTCTTCTGCAATCGGAAGTTCGGCCAGCTGCAAGTGAACATCCCCCTTTTTTTGGAGACAGGCGGCTTGTTCGGCTTCTTGCTTGCGCTCGCTGTAAATTTCCGCAGCCAGTTCGTAATGAGCGGCGGCTTGCGCGTAATCATCAATCCAGTAATAGACTTCGGCCAGACGCGCCAGGGCTTCAGCTTTTTTTAGGTCTTGTTGGAGCGCGCTGAACAGTTCGCAGGCTTGTTTCAGATAAGAGGTCGCCAATTGACGGTCGGCAAAACCGGGCAAGGCGGCGTAAATCTCGCCGATTTCCATCAAAACGCTGGCAAGAAGTGGGCTGGGTTGGGCCTGGCTGGTTAGTTCTTTGCGAGCCTTTTCAAGCATTTCCAGCTTTTGATGCTGTTTTGCCGAGGTGGTTGGCGGTTGATGAGAGATGGCCGCCGCTGCCGCTTCACTGCGGGCCGCCGACAACCCGCCCGGGTGAAAGTGAAAGCTGGCGCTGTACCAATCGAAAAAATCGGGAGCGTTCAGGTCGAGCCGGTCCATCGCCAGATCGGTCATAAAGAGCAGAATCGGAACTGGCAGACCGTTGCGCAGCAGGTCACGCTCGGCGTTGAGGGCCGCGGCGAAAGCCGGACGACCGTTGGGGCTGGTGGTGTCGATCAGGTGTTCCATCCCCGTAATCGCCAGGGCGGTCTGACGCGGCGATTGCAGCAAACGGCGGCCTTCGGGGGTGGCGTTGAGCGAATCAATCAGGTTGAGCGGGTGGCGGTTGGACAGATCGAGGATGAAAAGTTTTATGCTGGTTTGTTTTAACAACTGCGCCAGGCTTTCAAGAATCTCGCTGCGTTTGCGTGGGTCATTAACCCGCACCAGTCCCAGGCTAAATTGACCCTGGTGGTATTCGGCAAAGCGTTTCAGGCGTTCCAGCTCGTTGACGGGTTGACTTTTTTCTTGCATGGTTGAATTTTACATCAATTGGGCTTATGCGCGTAGAATTACCCCGCGTTCGCTGCGAATTGCATCGACGGAGGCCCGAAATTCGGAGGAGTCCCACAGCAGCGGGTGGACTCCGATCCAACGGTCGGCGTCGTATTCGAGCGCGGCGCGCCGGTAAAGCAGAAAGCGGCCATCGTCATCCGGGTTGATGGTTGTTTCGAGGTGGGTGTGCGCGAGCAGGTCATAGTGACGCAGGGTTAGCTTGCGGGCCATTTCGCCGCGTACCAGGCTGGCCGCGCGGGTAACAGCGCGCTCGTCGATGCACTGATCCGATTCGAGCAGCGATTCTTTGAGCAGGCGCAGCAAATCGCGCGGACATCCGCCGGAAAGCTGCGCGATGCGTGTGGCGAGCGCCGGGTGCGCGAACAAAGCCCTATCCACCCGCCGATAAATGGCCTGCAGCAGCGCGTCTACGCTCGGTTTGTGGATGTTCTGGGGGTTGCCGCGCGGGTAGACCGGCAGCATTGGCAGGGTTTCCGGTTCGTAGCGGTCTTCGACCGTTTCGCCGGGCGGGTTGTACAGCAGCGAAATTGGCAGGACGAAGATGGTATGCGCTTCGATATCGGTCAGCAGGTCTGAGTTGGTGAGAACGGCTTTGCTGATCATTTCAGGGGGGTAACGATCGAGGTTGTCGAGAATGAAGACCATCCCGCGCGGATAGACCTTTTCCGACAGCCGCCGGGCGTCTGCCAGCAGCAGGTTGAGGTTGTCGCGCAGTTGGTCGGGATATTTCTCCACTGCCTGTTTGATCTGCTCGCGCTGTGAACCGGTCGTTTTACGCAGCAGGCTCAGGCCTGAGAGTAATTTTCCGAGCGGGGTGCTGACACCCAGCCCGGCTTCCCCGGAGAATGAAATGACCCGCTGCACCTCGCGCTCTTCGATGTGGGTCACATCGTGGAACCAATCTGTGACCACTTTGACGGTTTTATCTGGCAGCGATTTGAGCTGGCTGTCGGCGTCGAAGGCTTCATCCAGCAGGCGCAGCATCAGCAGGAACAAGTCTCCAAAACCGATTTCGTTGGGGTCGGCCTGTTCATTGACAACGGCATACAGCGGCAGATAGCCTTCATTGCGGGCTTGTTCCATGAAGCGGGCCAGCTCGGTCGACTTGCCACAGCCGCGATGGCCGGCCAGGGCAATGTGGCTGTATTTGTGCTCGGCTTCCGCGCCCCGCAGCCGGCGCGAAAGCCGGTCGTGCAGGTTGGTGCCGCGCGCCGGGTCGAAATCGCACCAGCGCGGGTCGCCAGGGTTGAGGGGTTCATCGGGATTGCAACGGCCAATTGATTCAATAATTTTGTCTTTCATAAACGTGCCTCCTTTTTATTGGAGATGTTGCAAGTTCTGTGCCAGAAAAACATGACATTTTGCGTGCTGCCAGGCCCGTCGGGCAGGGTATAATTAAAAGATGAATGTGATGTCTGACAATATCAATTGTCAGCGCCTTTTGGCGGTGGTCGTACTATGCCTGGTCAGTGAAATTGAACTGACCAGGTTTGCTTTTAACCCGGAGGAGAATCGATGAAACTTAGCAAACTTGCATCTGAAATCGCAGAATCCCCAACCCTGGCCCTGAATGAAGAGGCGCGCATCCTGCGCGAGCGTGGGGAGCCGGTCATTCACCTGGGCATCGGTGAACCGAAGAATAAAACCCCAATTGCCGCCATTCTCTCGTCGGCGGCCAAACTGACGAGCGGCGAGGTCAAATATACGCCTGCCGACGGGACGCTTTCGCTCAAGAAAGCCATCATCCGCTATACCGAGGAAAGCTATAACCGCCTGGTCGATCCCGCAAATGTGATTGTGAGCAACGGGGCCAAGCAATCCTTGTTCAACATTTTCTACAGCATTTTGAATCCACAGGATGAAGTCATTATCCTGGCCCCGTACTGGGTTTCGTACCCTGAAATTGTCAAGATGTGCATGGGCAAGCCGGTCATCGTCACGCCTGAAGACGGGACTTTTACGCCGCGCTTCGAGGAGATTGAGCGGGCGGTGACCAGTTACACCCGCGCGATCCTTGTCAATAGCCCCAACAACCCTTCGGGCGTGGTTTATCCGCCAGAACTGATCGAAAAACTGGTTGATTTTTGCGAACGCAAGGGCATTTACCTGGTGTGTGACGATATTTATCACAAACTGGTCTTCGACCACAAGCAGGCCGTTCCGGCTTACCGCTTTACGACGCGTGATATCGAAGATTCTCACATCATCGTCGTCAACGGCGTCGCCAAAGTATATGGGATGACCGGCTTCCGGGTCGGATGGGTGGTTGGGCCGCGTCAACTGGTGCGGGTTATGACCAACATCACCGCCCAGACCACTTCGGGCGTCTCACCGGTCTCGCAGGCGGCGGCAGAAGGGGCGCTGAACGGCTTGCAGAACGTGGTTGAATCGCTGCGTTTGCAAATCCAAAACAACCGTGAAGTCTTATTACAGGAGATGAAGACCTTTAACGGCGCGCGCCTGATCGTCCCGGATGGCACTTTTTACGCCCTGCCCGATTTGCGGGCCTACAGCAACAATTCAGTGGAGCTGGCAAAATTTCTGTTGCAGAAGGCCTTGGTGGTAACTGTTCCAGGCAAAGAATTTGGGATGGAAGGCCACATCCGCCTGTCGATTTCCGGCTCGGTCAAAGATGTGACCGAGGGCGTTGCCCGTATCAAATGGGCGCTTGACCCGACCTCGCCTAATGAAATTTACATTGGCGATAAGAAGATGATTCGAGACTGGCTGTAATGGCGTGTCAGGTGCGAGGGGTCAAGTGCCGGGAAATTTGCATTTCCCGACTTCTGCTCCTTGAACCCTGACACCGGAAAACCGGAGAAGATACCCATGAATAACTTACTCAACATCAAAACCCCTGCCGAAGGTGTTGCCCAGGTCCGCAAGGCTGATTACAACCTGTCGAATCATGGGATTGGACACTTGCGCCTGGCCTATTGGAACCTGACCACAGAGGCCCTTTACGAAGAGGCCATTTTCCGCAAGGAAGGCTCGCTTGTGGCCGGCGGCCCGTTTGCCGCCAATACTGGAAAACACACCGCCCGTTCGGCCAATGACAAGTTTGTCGTCCGCGAAACTGATTCAGAAGGCAATATCTGGTGGGGCATCTATAACCGCCCCATTGAAACCGGCAAATTCGATCAGCTGTATGCCCGTATGCTGGGCTTCCTGCAAGGGCGGGATGTCTTTGTGCAGGATGTCTATGCCGGAGCCGACCCAAACTACCGTCTGCCGGTGCGGCTCGTCACTGAACTGGCCTGGCACAGCCATTTTGTGCGCAATATGTTTGTCTTGCCCGGCTCGCTCGAAGAGTACAAACGTTTTGTGCCTGAATTTACGGTGATGGCCGTCCCGTCTTTCAAAGCCGCGCCCGCCGTCGATAATACCAATACCGAAACCTTCATCTGCCTGTCTTTTGAGAAAAAACTGGCAATCATTGGCAATTCGGCCTATGCTGGTGAAATCAAAAAGTCGGTTTTCACCATTTTGAACTACCTGCTGCCGCTCGAAGGCGTGCTTTCGATGCACTGCTCGGCCAACGTCAGCCCGGACAATGCCGATGATGTCGCTTTATTCTTCGGCCTGAGCGGAACCGGCAAAACGACCCTGTCTGCCGACCCGACCCGGCGCTTGATCGGCGACGACGAACATGGTTGGAGCGATGAAGGTGTCTTCAACTTCGAGGGCGGCTGCTACGCCAAAGTGATCGGCTTGTCCGAATCTGCCGAACCAGAGATTTATGCCACCACCCGCCGCTTTGGGACGGTTCTGGAAAACGTGACCTTTGACCCGATCACCCGCCTGATCGACCTCGACGACGACACCCTGACCGAAAATACGCGCGCCTCGTACCCGTTGGAATTTATCCACAACGCCGTCCCTGAGAAAAGAGCCGGCCACCCGAAAAACATCATCATGCTGACCTGCGACGCCAGTGGCGTGATGCCGCCCATCGCGCGCCTGACTCCCAACCAGGCTTTGTACCAGTTCATTTCGGGCTACACCGCCAAAGTAGGCGGGACAGAGGTTGGCCTGCGCGACGAACCGGAAATCACCTTCTCGGCCTGCTTCGGCGGCCCGTTCATGGTTCATCACCCCTACAAATACGCGGACCTGCTCAAACGCAAAATCGAGCGCTATGGCGTGACCTGCTGGCTGGTCAATACCGGCTGGGTCGGCGGCCCCTATGGGATTGGCAAACGCATCAGCATTCGCCATACGCGCAACCTGCTGAATGCCGCCCTGAGTGGCAAGCTGACCGATGTGGACTATTACCAGGACCCGGTTTTTGGCTTTGAAGTGCCGAAAACCTGCCCGGATGTGCCGGAAAGCGTTCTTCAGCCCTGGTCTTCCTGGCCGAGCCGCGGAGAGTATGACAAACGCTACAAGGATTTGGCAGCCCGCTTCCGCGAGAATTTCAAGAAATTTGAAGACGGAACTCCCCAGGAAGTGATCGACGCCGGGCCGAAGTTCTAGCGATAAACTTCTTGCATAAGTCCTGAGCGGAGCGCCCTTCGACTACAGGCTGCGCAAAATACGCTCCGCCCTCCGCCCAGGACGTAACACTTTATGTAGAAAAGCGCAGTCGAAGGACATTTACAAGAGGTCGAACACAAAAAACAGGGACAAGCCCGAATGCTGTCCCTGTTTTTTGTTGTTGCAACGAATCCTATTCCTTTAAGTAACGGTCAAAGAATTCAATGCTGCGGTTCATGGCGATTGTAAAATAGTTTGAAATATTGTGGTTGTCGTTGGGGTAGGTATACAGTTCTACGCTGCCGCCGGCCGCGTTGATCTGATCGGCCAGCTTGATCGAAAATTCGACCGGCACATCTTCATCTTTTGTGCCGTGATGCAACTGGATTGGGCCGGACAAATCTGCGAGGTAGCTGTTGGATGAGATGGATGCCCAAAATTCCGGGTTGCTTTCGGGAGAACCGTATAACTCGGCCCAGCCGGTGCGCCAACTAGGGCTGCGCGAACTCGGCGAAGGGGTGAAATTGCCCGTCCGGCGCCAGCAGCAGATCAGGTCTGGGTACGAAGCCACCACCCCGGCCCAGATCACCCCGGCCTTGACATCGCGGGAGAGCACCATCGCCCGCAGGGTCAGGTATCCGCCCATCGAGTGGCCCCACATGCCGATTTCCTCAGGATTTACCTCCCGGTAGCGCTTGATTGCAGCCACAGCGTTCATCACATCTATCGTGTAGCCCGGGTCTCCGTATGCGCCGGTGGCCTCGCCCTCAGATTGGTCGTGTCCGCGGTAATCGATGCGGAAAACCACATAGCCGCTGCTGGCGAGCCGGTCCACATAGGCGATGTAGCGCTCGGTGGTTCTATAAACATCGGGAGGAATGTAGCCGTGGTTGAAGACGATTGCCGGCCAGCCGTCTGTGGGCATTTCGACGGTCGGGACGGTCAGCAGGCCGTAGATTTTCAGGTCTTCAGAGTAGTAATAGGCATAATAGCGGCGATAGTTTAGGGCTGCGGTCAGCTCGCGCTCGATGATGATGTCGCTGCCGGGGTAGGCCATTGCCTGCTGGGCCGCGATGCTGAGCGGATAGAGCTGCACAGCAGCGCTGGGCGTGGGAGGCAGGGAAACTGTCGCTGTTGCGGGGATGATGGAAGTCGCTGGGCCAACCGTCGCCGTGGAAACGGGATCCGTCCCGCCGACATTGCTTCGGGAGGGGAGGGCTGGTTCCGCTATCGGCGGGGGAGCGGTTTCAGCGGGAGTCGGCGATTCGCAAGCGGTGAGAATCAAGACTGCCAGCAATACCAATAAAAAGAGTCTGTTCATGTTGTCTCCAATAAGGTGAAGTCAATAGTCTCCAGGCTTTGGATGGTTTAAAATCGGGAGATTTTAGACTCCGGGAGCATAAAATCCCTGTCCATCCCCGTTTATTGCTGGAAGCCAGAAATGAACGAGAATAAACAGGGATTTGGTGTGTATCGGTTTTTAGATGGCTTCGTAGCGTTCGATCTGGGCCGCGAAGGTTTTGATGCTGTCTTGCCAGAATTTCTTGCTGCGGATATCGATTCCGAAACGCGCGGCCAGTTCGGCGGCAGGCGCTTCGCCGGTGCTGGCGAGCAGGTTCATGTAATCAGGCACAAATTCCGGGCCGCGCTGTTGGTAGATGGCGTATAGGCCGGTCGCAAAGAGCAGCCCAAAGGCATACGGGAAGTTGTAGAACGAGAGATCGGCAGCGTAGTAGTGCGGCTTCCAGGTCCACATCCATTTTTGCAGGTAGCGCGGATCGAGGCCGTCGCCGTAAGTATCGCGCTGGGCTTGTTCCATAATCTCGCACAGTTCGTCAGCGCTCAGTTCGGATTTTTCGCGGCGCTCAAAGACTTCCTTTTCGAACAGGAAGCGCGAGTAGATATCGACGATGACCTGGCTTGAGCCGTTCAGTGAAAGTTCCAGAACCGCCAGTTCTTCTTGCGGGTTGGCAGCCCGTTTAAGCAGGGCCTGCGATGCGATGGTTTCACACATGATCGAGGCGGTTTCGGCCAGGGTCATCGGGGTATCCTGCTGCAGGGCGGTTTTGCCGAAGTGA
>JAVEWN010000007.1:0-74562 GCA_034004515.1 Anaerolineales bacterium
CCGGCAGATCTGCAACAACGCCAGAAGCGCGACCTGTTCAAAGAGGCCGCCCAGTACTTTGCCAGCAGCCTGTGGTCTGCGCGCGGCGCAGCCGCGCGCCACTATTTGTCTGCGCGTGGTTTCACGGAAGAAGCCATCCGTTTGGCAAACATCGGTTTCACGGATGGCTCGGATGGCCTACTTCACCATCTCAAGAGTCTGGGTGTGGATCTGGACCAGGCGCGTGAACTCGGCCTGCTGCGCGCCGATGGCCGTGACTTCACTGCCAATGCCGAAGGGCAGAACGCTTCCCCGCAGGGATATGTGATTTTCTGTCACATGCTGAACGGGCGCACAACATACTTGTCGGCCCGGGCATGTACCCCGGTAGATGAGATGCCCGACCCGAACGACAAATCGCGCAACCTGCCCGGCCCGCGCCAGCCGTATTGGGCGCTGATTTCCAGCGATCCTGATTTGATCATCGTCGAAGGCCAGGCGGACGCCGAGAGCCTGCGCCAACTGGGACATTCAGCCCTGGCGCTGTGCGGGGTAGCAGACCGCCTGCCCGAAAGCGACCTGCTGCGCCTGAAAAAACGCCGCAAAGTCTACCTGGCGCTCGACAACGATACCCTGCGGGATGATCTGGATGAAGCCGAACGCCAGAGTCGCCGTGAGAAAGCCCAGGTTCTGCGCGAAAAGCTGTGCGCGGTCTTTGGCCCCCTGACCTTGATTTTGCCAGACCTGCCGCACAAAGACTTCAACGCCTGGCTGCAGGCTGGCCTGGACGCGAGCGAACTGGGACAGACGCTTGGGAAGTCCCAGCCCTGGATCGACATTCTTCTCAAGCAAGCCAAAGGCGCACCTGCGCACCAACTCGACCACCTGACCCGCCTGCTGGCGCCCCTGCTAGCCGGACTGCCGGAAACCCTGCACCCGCATTACGCGCGCCAGGTGGAACGCCAGTTGGGCCTCGGCCGCCGCGAACTGGCGCGCCTGACCGGCGAAACATCCAGCCAGGAAACCGCCAACTATGCAGAGATCAAGGATGGCCGCCTGCACTTCATGGGTGAGCGGCTGGGCAACTTCTGGGCCCAGATCACTCACGAACTGATCGTGGACGATGGCCTGAACCCGCCCACGGTCCGCTACAGCCTGAACGGCGGGCTGGCCAGCGGCCCTGCCCTCCAGTCGATCCAGGTCGAGGCGCGCGCCTTCGGCAAAATGGACTGGGTGCCCGATTTCTGGGGCATGCGTCCGATCATCCACCTGCCGCCGGGCAAGTCCTACCTGGTGGCGCGCGCCATCCAGGAGATTTCGATGGAGAGCGTGCGGCGGGAACGGCTATACACGTTCAGCGGCTGGACGGAGAACGAAGGGCGGCGCGGTTTCCTGAGCGCATCCGGGATGTTGCACGCGGATGGTCTGGATGAAAACATCCGTGTCGATCTGGGCAGCAACAACCTGCGCCACTATGCCCTGCCGCAAGCCGAAAGCAATGCCGAGGCGGTGCGTGCCAGCATTGACTTCCTGCAGCTTGGTCCGCGCAAGGTGACTGCCCCGATCTGGGCGGCCATGTTCGCCGCGCCCCTGACCAGCCTGCGTTCGCTGAATGCGGTGATGTCGGTCTACGGCAGCACCCAGAGCGGCAAATCGACCATCACCCATCTGGCTTTGACCCACTTCGGCTCCGGTTTCATCCAGGGGCGCGATTATCATGCCCCGATCGACTGGACTTCGACCGCGACCTCGATCGAGGCAGCCATGTTCCTGGCCAAGGATGTGCCGCTGGTGATTGACGATTTTGCGCCCCAGTTTTCCAGCCAGGCGGAGTCGCATACGATGCACAGGAAGGCCAACTATGTGGTGCGCTCGGTGGGCAATCGCTCTTCGCGCGGACGCTCCCGGGCGGATCTGTCCCAGCAAACCACTCGTTTTCCACGCGGCCTGGTGATCATGACTGCCGAAAACCCGCTGATCGGGCAGAGTATTGTTGGGCGCATGGTTTATGTCGGGGTGCAGCCGGGCGATATCATCCCCAATGCGGGTGCAATGAAGGAGGATAACCGCTTGAACGCACTCCAGGAGAAGGCCCAGCAGGGCTTGCTGGCCGAGGCGATGTCGCTCTACCTGCAATATCTGTCCCAGCACTGGCCGCGCATTGCGCAAACCTTCCCGGACATGGTGGATGCCGCCAGCAACAAGGCGCGCCAGGCGGGTGGATTGCAGAACCGCCTGCCGGATGCCTATGGAGTTCTATCCGCTGCCAGCGAGGTGGCCTTGCGCTGTTTCCAGGATCTGGGCCTGATTTCTCCCGAAGAAGCCGGGCGGTTGGCCGAAGAGAACAATGCTGCGATCTTGGAGATCATCCGCAGCCAGGCTGAGCAGGTGGCTGCCGAGTCGCCTGTGCGCAAGTTTTTTATGGGCTTGTCGGCCTTGTTGGAGCAGGGCAAGATCTATCTGGCCCCGCGCACCCGCTCCGTGGAATACGAGCCGCCGTTCAACGCTTCCCTGATCGGTTACTACGAGCCGGGAAACGACAGGGTAGTTTACCTGCGCACCGAGGCCAGCCTGGTCTATGCCAAATCGTTCTGGCGTGGGCTGGATGAAAACCTGGACATCATGCCGGACGCCCTGCGTCGCCAACTGAGCCAGACGCCGGGCTTGCTGACCAGTGTTGGGGAACGCCAGGTGGAAGTGACCAAGTTTTGCGCGGGGACCAACCAGCGCGTACTGGAAGTGGACAGCGCCGTGGTGGACCAACTCTATGCGGTTTCGCTGCGCAATCCTGCGGGCAAAGAAGATTAGTTCTTGCTGCTTCTGCAAAAAAAGTCTGGTGATTTCTTGGCCAGGCTTTTTTGATTCGCTTACACATGGAAAAAATGCTTAAGGGAACTGATTTTGAGTAGTTCAGTAGTTCACTCCAAAAGAGACCCCCAATATATGGATTGAATCATTTATTTTTATCATTTTGATAGGCTATATAGGGCCTTTATGACTGAACTACAAGTGAACTACTACTGAACTACTGGTGAACTACTCCGCCCGAATGAGTGAACTACTCGCCAGGGACGTAGTTCACTGAGTAGTTCACTGAAATACCCGCCATATCTTGGGTTTCCGAGAGATATTCCCCGGAAAAACCCAGATATGGCGGGTGCATTTGATGAGTGAACTACTGAACTACTAGAATCGTGAATATGGTGATTAATTAAATTTTGGCTCTCTGGGAATCTCCGTGATGAAGCCGCATATGGTGGTCAGGCGAAAAGCCTGTAACCATCCAAGTCAAGATAAATACGCTGGAAAAGATGAGTCACATTCGTAATGCCATAACAGCGTCGCTTGAGCACTTTTATCTTGTTATTGAAGCCTTCAACAAAACCACTGTTTTCACGGGCTACAAAATAGTTCAGAATTTCATTCCACCAGTGATCAAGTGTTTTGATGAAAGCTTTGAAACAATCTAATCCGCTTTTGGAAACAGCAACCATCCATTTTTCAAATTTGACTTTTGCGGCATCGACAGAGAGTTGTGCTTCAAAAATGTCTGTCAAACGGTTTTGCAGTTCGTAAGCAGTCTTGGCATCTGGCGACAGACGAAACAATCTGTTCAACGTTTTATGCTCTGCTGGTGTCAAATCTTGCTTTTCTTTGCGTAACGCCCACATGCTCCCTTCGAGTACTTTGTACTCTTCGGTAGATAAATCTTTTTTTAGGCGTTTGAGTTCTGCTTTTCGGACTGTATCCAGGCCATCCCGATAAGCTCTTGCGATGTGAAATCGGTCAATGACCAAACGCACGTTTGGCAATTCTTCACGAACAGCTTCGGTGTAGCCTTCGTACATGTCAGAACACGCACATTCAATCGTCTTTGTCAGCCGCTCCGGGATGGAACGCAGAAATTCGACCACGGTTTCCTTCTGGCGATCTGCCAAAATGGCCAAAATCGACATACGCCCATTCTTTAGGCGAGAGGTCACAACGACTACAAAGTCTTTATGCCCTTTTTTGAGTGCAATTTCATCCAGACCCAACCGATCTATCCTGGTATGCTGTGACCAATCTACTTTGTCGTTGATGTGGCGCTCCAAAATTCCAAGCACACGATCATATGAAAGTTTCTCTTTCACAGCCACGTCTTTTACCGTAGCGTTGACCAACTGTAAAAGGATGTACTGTTCAAAAGCAAAAGTATTTGGGCTATTGGGTTCATGCCAATCCAACCGCTGGGTCGTGGTCGGCTGACCATCGCAATTTTCGCAACGATACCGCTTTGGCCGGTAGCGCAAATATGTTGGATGCCCAAACACTGGCAAGTATCGCAGTTTCACCCAGTCGTCGTGACCATGAAGTTTCCGGATAACCCGACCGCAACGCTGACAAACCGTCGTTGTTTTTGTGCTTTCTACGGTAATAATCAGTTCGCCTGCTTTGTTAATTTCGCTTTTGAGCACCTGTACATCAGGTATTTCTAATGGAATCGTTACTTGTGGCTTTGTCATTCGTACCTTTTTTGCTCAATTCTACTCTTATAAAGCACCCCCACCTATGGGGGCTCCACGCTAATTCCTGAAGAGCCTAAATTTTCTCAAATGCTCTAACCTTGTCTTTTGTTCCGGTCCGGATATACTTGCCGCGCACTTACGCAAGATAGCGGAGAGAAGCGATGTTACGAATATAACGCTTGGGGAACGGCTACTTATTCAGCTTTGAGCCACTGATTTCCAAGGAACAAATCATGGTGGCTGCAATCAAAATTAATTTACCGCGTTCATCACTTGTGGTTTCGCTGGGGGCATAAAGAATGACTGTTTGACTAAAAGATGAAACCAGATAAACAGGTTTTTGCTCATTAAAGTTATAAACAAAAAAATCAGGTTTTGGTACAGCCCAGATTATATTTCTTTTCCTAGCAATTACAGGTTCTGTACCTGGGATTGGCAGGGCCTGGGTGAGCGTAAAGCTTGTTACTTGGCTTAGTAGTTTTTCCCGGACTGCGGTGGCTGCCATCTCTTTCCCTACAAAAAAAGGAGAGATTATCACTAAAACGAGTGATAACAACATTGCAATTTCAAATAGGAAATTTGAGCTGGTTGCGTAATCTTGAGCACCCTCAGTTGATTCGTTAGTTGTAGGTAGCGGTGTGGAAAGAATTATCAAAAAGACACCAAGATAACACATGGCCACAGAGATTTTGGGAATAGAACCGTTGGCTCGGAAGGGCGAGATTCCCAGCCAGGCTCCGGCCAACCAGATCAGAAAGCCTGTTGAAGCTAACCAGTAGGTACGGGGGAAAACATGAATGTCATAATGCCCTTGTATTGCAGAGACTAAAACTAAAATTAGTGCTGGGCCGAAAACATATATCAGAAAATAACGTATTAGAAATTTAGCGAGGGTTTGAAATGCCTGGGAAAGAAAGATAAAGGCAGTTGGAATCAGGCTCAAGAAATCAATAGCTGTGAATCCATATTGACTCAACATTAGCGAGCCGTATCCGCCCGCAAACCAGGACATGTAACCGCTGTACAGCATATAACTGGTTGAATAAGCCAGGAAGGTGATAAGGAAAATTCTCCCGGCTGGGTCTGACCATAGGCTTTGGAAAAAGGCAGAAATGGTTGAAAAAACAAAGGTGTTGAACAACTCTGTGAACATGCGCAGCCTATTCAATCTTTAATATGGCGTATCAGGTCGGAAAATGAAACAGCAATTCTCTCTAATATGGATAATTTCTTAGCTCTTTTGGGAGCCGGTTTCTCATCTATCTCGGATTTTATATCCGGCATTCGCTCGGGCAGGCGGTAGATGATGGCCTGACTGAAGGCGACCCACTGGCGTTCCTCGTCGTCGCGGTCGGCGGGTGGGACGAAGCCCAGAGCTTCGCGCAATTTGGGGGCAAAGATGTCGAAACTGGCTTTGATGTAATCGCCCCAGCCAATGGCGGCATCGGCGGCAAAGCGCGGGGAGATAATAGCAATGACCAGGAGAATCAGCACAATCCACCAATCAACCAGAGATTGGGTGTAGATGGCGAAGCCAATATATTCGAGTAATAACAGGATGCTTAGAAAGCCAACATTGACCCAAAAATCCACCTGAGTCTTGGCGTTGTCGATTAACTCACGGTAATCTTTTGGGACAATCGCCAGGATGCGGCTCCAGCCATCGATGGATTCGATGCCATACATAACGCGCGGATAGGTTTCAAACGAGCGCAAGATGTTGCCAAAGCCGGTGGGCAGGAGCAGGTCTTCGCGGTCGGGAAATCGCTCGGCCAGTTCGCGCATCAGGTGGTTGCGCTTGCTACGTTGTTCACGGGGAAAGGCTTCTTTTTGCTCACGGAACTGGTCATCCAATTTCTCAATCTCTTCTTGCAATTTGTTGTATTTGCGCTTTTGCAAGCCGCTAATCAGCTTGAGCGGATTCCAATCACCGTAACCCTCCAGGAACCGGTACAGGCCGCGATTGCTGACCAGCAGGAAGATACCACCCAGCCAGGAGATAACACCCAGAAGGGTAGTGCCGATAATCAAGTCAGATTGCATGGCGGCCAAAAGGCTCTTGCCCTGCCCAAAACGACTGGCTATCTCGGCAATCATGCCTAGAAAAACCACAAAGGGTAGGAAAAATGCCATTGCGAAGTTACGCTCAAACAGTTTTGGTAATTCACCAAACATATCTACTCTCCATATTTAATTCCTTTTAGGCTTTTCCTCTGGCGGTGGGGCATCGGTTGAAGAGTCTCCTTGGAGATGTGATCTGTGCTGTAGAAAAGATGGAATATCCAGATCGGCGGTTATATCATCTGACCATGAAACATTTTCCTGAGCTGCCTGATGAACATGCTCAGAGTCCAAATCATGGATTAATTTGCGTGGGCTGGCATACTCATCCATACCTACAGCAATCAGCGTAATGTGAATTTCATTATCCAGGTTGGGGTTAACGATTGTGCCCAAGACCAGTTGCACATCCGGGTGTAAAGCCTCGCGAAAAATGGCTATGGCCTGGTTGACCTCAGCCATAGTCATATCCGGACTGCCCAAAATGCTCACCAATATACTACGCACGTTGCCAAGGATACTATTATCAAAGAACTGGCCGGAAATGACCTGCTCGGCAGCCTTGCGAGCGCGCTCTTCTCCATTGGCGCGTCCAATTGCCATCTGGGCGAGTTTGCCTTCTGCTAAGATTCTCCTTACATCCGCAAAATCCAGGTTGATAAGACCAGGCGCAGTAAGGAGTTCTGAAACGCCCTGAACACCATGGCGCAAGATATCATCAGCCAGGTGAAAGGCATCATTCAGGCTGGCGCGCTTGTCCATAATTTGGAGCAGGCGGTCATCGGGAATGGCTATCAGGGTGTTCGTATATTCCTTGAGGGCATCCAGCCCAGCCTGCGCGGATTTCTGGCGTTTCTTACCTTCAAAAGAAAAAGGAAGGGTAACAATTCCAATGGTCAGCGCGCCATGCTCTTTGGCAATCCGGGCCACAACTGGCGCTGCGCCAGTTCCAGTTCCCCCGCCTAGCCCTGCGACGATAAAAACCAGGTCTGCGCCTTGAATCGCTTCAATCAGACTTGTGGCAGATTCCTCCGCCGCCCTGCGTCCGATATCAGGATTGCCACCAGTGCCCAGCCCCGATGCCACTTTTGGGCCGATTTGTATACGAGTGCTTGCCTTTGAGTGCAACAGAGATTGTGCATCGCTGTTAATGGCAATAAATTCCACCCATCGGATTCCTTCCTTAATCATTTGATCAATGGCCTGGCAGCCACCGCCACCCACGCCAACTACCTTGATGCAGGGAAGTATTTTGGGTTGAGTTCTCGGTGCCAGAACCATAACAAGCCTCTTTTCAAAACTGAAAACCGTAGAGAGAACAGTTTATTTTTTGTCTGGTGGGGGCGCATCGGTTGTAGAGTCACCAAAGAGCAAGCCGCCGTCAGAATCTGCATTCAGCTTATCGTTAACGTTCAGCACATGCTGGATGTCTTGCTGCATTTCAGTCAGTTGCTGGTTGAGCGTTTCGAGTTGATTGAGCCATGCCCCATACTCAGCATTAAAGGCATCTTTTGCTCTGCCGCTCCACGCCGAATCCATATCTTGCTGGATTGCCTGAAAAGCGGCGATCAACTGAACAAGCTCCGCTTGTCGGGCAATCATCCGGGCCAGGGCATTTTGTAGCTCGTAGAAGTCCATGTAGTTTTTCATAGGCTTTGCTCTCTCTGGCTATTTCTTTCTATCGTCTGGCGGCGGCGCATCAGTGGACGGGTCACCTGACATGCGCGCGTTGTTATTCGTCTGGATGTTTTCAATCCGCACTTTCCGATCATCGTAGCGGCCCAGATACTCTTCGAAAGAGTTAGATTTAGCCCTGGAAATAATTATGCCAATGACCAACAAGAGAATAACCAGGACGCCTGCGACAACAAGAATTAGCGTAAGGTTGAGAGAACTTCCAGATTCCGTCTCTACGGGCATGACAGGAGTCTCTGATGGGTCAGTCTGACTTCCTAATAAAAAAATTCCCGCCCAACTCCCGAATAACAAAATCAGGATGAGAACAAGAAAAGCAATGATACGAGAACGGCGCATGGCTTACTTCCCTTTTTATTTGTCTTTCTTAGGGCCGGGTGGGGGGGCGTCTGTACTTGAATCTCCAGGAGGGCGATGGCTGTTGCCCGTCACAAGATTTCCGCTAACATTGCCGCCGATCATGATGCCACCTGCGCCGACTGCCTTTGCGCCCGCGCCCTGGGCGATGGCGCCATCACCATCCAGATGAGCATTATAAACTTCGCCTGCGGCTGATGGCAGAAGCTTAGAGAGTTCTTCCGCAAACTTGGAATCATTGGTAAGCATTTTCTCCAACTGCACCTTGAAAACCGTTTGGAAGGCTTCGCTGTCTGGTTTCTTGATGAGGTCTTCGAGCGCTTTGCGGGCGGCTTCTTTGGTATCGAACTTCTTTTTCAGGCTGGCCCAAACCTTGCCTGCCGCTTCAGGAACTTTTTTACCAAATTCTTGGGCTTTTGACGTGGCGATAATGGGCATGTGGGGCTGGAGCAGAGTCCATACGATTGCAACAACCACATTAATATCCGTCATAATTTTTCTCCTCCTCACTCAAACTTCACCTTCGGTAAACCCTCAACCAGCGCCACCGTCTGTACGCTGACGTTGATGACGCTCAGCAGCAAATCGAGGATGTATCTTGGTTTGCCGACTTCGGCGGCCCAGTCGTTGGGATCGTTTTTGATGCCGCTGTCAGGATGGGTAGTGACCTGGTAGCGTTCCATAATCCATTCAATCGCGGATTTGCCGTTGACCACGTACTCATAGGCTTGGGCGGGGATGTTTGAAACCGTGATGCGGCTGTTGTAGTGGATGGTGTCTTTTTGCCCCTTGGCCGGGAAGCGCATTTTTTCAACGCTGTAGAATCCGCTCTCTGCGCCCGTTACGGTAACCCCCGGATAAGGCGGGACTTCTTCATAGTTGACATGCAACTCGGCCAACTGCCGACCGATTTTGCTGAATTGCCAGAAATCACGCACATCTTCGGCCAGCGGCAGGCGCGGAAGCATTTTCTTCAGATCGTTAGTAAAGGCGGCGCGGTATTCTGGGCTGTGCAGGAAGCCATAAACGTAATAGAAAATATCTTCCTTCGTGACGTTCTTTCCATATTGCTTTTTGGCGCGTTCTAGGATGAAATCCGAGACCCCATCCCGGCGAACATAGTCGCTTTCGGTCTGGCTGGCATAATCGAACAGCGACGGGCTTTGCTTGTCCTGTTTTTCATAATAGTAAAGTGGGAAGCATTGTCCATTTGCAAGCACCTGTAAATCTGCAACGCAATTTGTTGCTAAAGCAGAAAAATCTTTAGTTGCCCCTACGCCAGAAACGATAATAATCAAGTTCTGCAAATCAGGTTTTGGAAAATGCTTTTGCTGTTGATATGTTCTGTGAATAAGCGATTTGTTGAAATATAAGTTTTGTTTGAAAAAGGGTCTGTATAAACTCACAGACAGATCATCTTTAGAGAACCCGTATTGAATTGCTTTCTTGGCATCTCTAATTAGAGTGTCTGTCCAAACGATTTTAGTATCATCGCGTGGAATGAAATCTTCAAACTCCAAATTGAGGCTTTCAGATGGCTTATGGAAAGAACGCACTTGCTGATTGTAATGATCTAGTGAGTCCTGAATGTTTTTGGCTAGTGCGGTTTTAGAAGAGTTATAGACCCACGCATCACGTGAAGTTGCTAAACCCCTGCTGTATGTGGGGGCAAAAAATGTCTGTTGGCTATTGCCATCTTTGTCCCCAATTTGCAGATAGGTTTCAAAAGTAGTACTTCGCTGGCTCAACCAGTCCCCATGTTCATTAGGCAGCAAGATTCTCCAATCCATTTTAGGGCTAGAGATGGTGGCGAATTTTCGGATAATTTTCAACTTCTCTTCCCGGTTCAGATAGTCGCCAATATCGTAATAATGAATAGTGGCTTCTTCAGTTTTTGTTACAGGGTTTTTTACCAAGAAAGTGATTGCAATGGGTGTGCGGGAGCCCGAACCAAAGATTTTGCCGCCTTCTTTACGACTTAATTCACCGCTGGTACGTTGATTGCCACGCAAATTGAATACCCAAATGCTAGTAAATTCCTTTTCCAGTGTTTTTCGGAAACCGTCTTGAGCTGCGCCATTTAGCCAGCCACTATTGGAAATAAAGGCGATTACGCCACCGTGTTCAGGGTCAAGGCGGTCGGTGCTCCAGCGAAAGGCTTTGATATACGAATCATACAAAGAGTTTTTTAGATTGGCGTCTGTTGCCTTAGCGTAGGTATTCGCGATGCGAGCATCCAAAAACTCATACTTCTGGTTTTGGGCGTTGTCGTTGGCAGAGCGTTGCCCCACCGAATAGGGCGGGTTGCCGATGATAACGCGCAGCGGGGCTTTCTTCTGGCGTTCCACGCGCTCCGAGTTCTGCGGGAACATCTCTGAAAACATTCGATTTCCTGCACCAGTCTCACTTAATTGGAAGGTGTCGGTCAGGACAATCCCCTCAAAGGGTGAATATTGCGCTTTGCCCATGCCGTCCTCGTCGCTGGGTGTTGCATCGTGATAAGCATTTTCGATATTGACGGCAGCAATGTAATATGCCAGTAGGACAATTTCATTGGCGTGCAGTTCGTGCTTGTATTTGCGCTCCAAATCTTCGGGGCGAATCAATCTGCTTTGCAGCAGGCGCGTGATGAAGGTTCCTGTGCCGGTGAAAGGGTCAAGGATGTGAATGTTTTCGTCCGAGAGACTGCGCCCGAATTCCTGCTTCAAAATATCGTTCACCGAATGGATGATGAAATCCACAGCTTCAACAGGCGTGTACACAATCCCCAACTGTTCCACCATCTTTGGAAAGGCGGTTTTAAAGAACTTGTCGTACAACTCGATGATGATGCGCTGTTTGCCCTCGGCGTTGTCAATTTTCTCGGCGCGTTTGCGCACAGATTCATAGAAGCGTTTCAGGATGTCCGAATCGTCGGTACGAGAATCCGAGCCGAGCGCGTCCAGCATGGTCTGCATGGCCTGTGAGACGGCGTTGTGCTTGACGAAGGAATAATTTTCGAACAGGGCTTCAAAGACCGGCTGGGTGATGAGGTGCTGGGCGAGCATTTCCACCGCCTGCGCCTCGCTGATGCTGGGGTTGATGTTCTTGCGCAAGCCGTCTACAAATCGGCTGAAGGCGGCTTTCTGCTCGGGCTTGTTATGCACCAGGTACTGGATGCGCTCGGTCTGGCGTTCGGCGATGACCGCTACATCCCTGGCCCATTGCTCCCAATAGCGCCGGTCGCCGACCTTCTCCACCAGCCGCGCAAAGACTACTGCTTGTAATTGTTCAAACTGCATCGCCAACTGGCGCGCCACGCCTTGCGCTACGTTGTACTCCCCCGCTTCTTCCCGCACCTGGAAGGGGTTGCCGCCCTCATCAAAGGAGATATCCGGGCGTCCGACCATAATCTGGTCGGGGCGTTTGCGGTTTAATTCGATTTTGTTAACGGTGGCATTGAAGCGGTCATCGTGGGCGCGCAGGGCGTTCAGCACAGTCCAGACCACCTTGTAGCGTTCGTTGTCGTCCAGAGCTTTGTCCGGCTCGACATTCGAAGGCACGACCACCGGGATGATGATGTAGCCGTATTTCTTGTTGGGGGCTTTGCGCATCACCCGTCCGACCGATTGCACCACATCGACCTGCGAATTTTTGGCGGAAAGGAACATGACCGCATCCAGCGAAGGCACATCCACACCCTCGCTCAAAACGCGCACGTTGGTCAGGATGCGGCACTCGTTGCCCTCGGTCGAGGCCTTGACCCAACTGAGCATCTCCTCCCGCGCCGGGGCCGACATCGTGCCATCCATGTGCCGGGATTCGATGCTGACCATCTGCTCTTTCTTGGCGGGCGGCAGGGAACTCAAGTAAGCGTCTGTGGCGGAGTTGAAAATGGAAGTAATCTTTTTGGAAACCGCGATGGTCGAACAAAACGCCACTGCGCGGCGCATCGGCTCAGGGTCAATCTCTTTGGCTTTGCCATCATCGCCGATAAATTGCTTGGAAAGCGCGTTAATACAGCCAACCAATTTGGAAACATCGTCGGCGCTGATTTCCTTATCTTTGCTGATCATCTCCTGCACGGCGGGCGGCACATCTTTGTCGCTCAGGGTCAGGATCAAAACCTTGTAATCGGTCAGCAGTCCGCGCTCCACGGCTTCGCCGAAGCCAATCCGGTAAATTTCCTGCCCGTACAATTGCTCATCATCCATCGAAGCCAACACAGCCTCAGCCTGGGCAGCTTTGCTCTTGATGTCATCGCTGTACAGGCGCGGGGTGGCGGTCATGTACAGGCGTTTTTTGGCTTTGATAAACCCGGCATTATGGATTTTGACAAAATCCTTTTCGCTTTCGCCTGCCAACGTTACGCCGGTGGTGCGATGGGCTTCATCGCAGATTACCAGGTCAAAATCATCGAATCCGTGCTTGATCAGGATTTTCTGCGCTTTGGCAATCACATCAATCGATTGGTAGGTTGAAAACACAACCGTCATGCCCGACGTTTTGCGTTTGGCACTCTCGAACTGCTCCAGGATATTCCTGGGATCGGTCGAGGCCGGCAGGGCCAAATCGACCACGCTCAAGGCGTCAATATCATCCTGTTTTTTCTTCTGCTTGGAAACTGCGGGGTCGGAACAGATACAAATCGCGTGAACCGGCTCTTGTGCGTCCGCGCTCCACTCGCGCAGGGCTTGCCCAAGTAAGGCAATGCTTGGCACCAGGAACAGGATGGTTCCCTTGCCACTCGTCTCATGCTCGGCAATTCGCAGGGCGGTAAAGGTTTTGCCCGTGCCGCAGGCCATGATGAGTTTTCCCCGGTCGGCGGTTTTGAAATGTTCGTGCGCCTTTACCAGCGCATCGGTTTGGTGGGGAAATAAAGACTTTTTCGCTGTCCGCGCTTTTTCGCCATGAACACCCTGTTCCAATTTCTCCCAATCGACGGGCGATTCTTGCAGTTCAAACAAATTCAGGCGTGAGACTGGTGGAGTCTGGTTTCGGATGGCTTCTTCGGCGTTACTGCCAAACTTCTTGCCAGTGGTGTCAATCCATAACCGGTGGGCAAAGCGTGTTGTTCGAAACGCATCGTCCTTGAACTCGCGGCTGGATGTTGCCAGGAAACTATCCACTGCGCCTTTGTCGATGATCGTCCCCTCTAGATAGCACTTGCATTGGATGGCCCAATAATCGCCTTCGTGAGTCTGCGCCACCAAGTCGATGCCGGTATCGCCGCCGCCCAAATCCTTCCTGCCGAAAAACTCGCCCCACAGCCAGACATGCTTGAACTTGTGCGCGTACTTCGGGTCAGTTTGCAAATAGGCCTGCATCAACCGCTCGAAGCGATCGCCTTTATCGCGTTCCGAGAAAGAAATCCGGCGGTATTTTTCTAAGATTTGGTGGAAAGCCATAGCTGCCTCGATGGGTGTTGCGCTGTGAAAGGTATCTCCCTGTAGATGAAAGCAATTCCTTTCATTTTACAGTCAAATAACAGAAATTATGCAGCGGAATTAGCGAATCCGCTCCTTGACTAGTCGAATTCCCTCAAAGGCGGGGGATTCGCCCATGCTCCGGGCTTGTAGCGTGATGATATCTACATAAAGATTGAAAACAATGTCGCGGGCATTGCCGCTGGCACTGTCGCTGTCGAGAACTCGGATGAGTTCGCTGGTGAGATTGAGGATGTGGGCACGGGCATTGGTGAGTTCCAGTTTGCGGGTGTTGTCGATGGCTCGGACGAGTTTGCTGGTGAGGTCGGGTTCGCGGTCGAGATCGAGAGCGCGGTCGAGGTCGAGAGCGCGGTTGAGAACGCGGTCGAGGTCAACCTTGCGTGGGTTCTTTGGGATTTTCCCCACCCAGACGAAATTTTGTTCAGCATTTTTGGCAAGCCAATAGCCAATTGGTGGGGTATAGGCTTTTGCAACCAGAATCTCTTGCGCTTCGCTTGTGGTCGGCAAGCGGTATGTCCAGGCATCGTTATTGCGCTTGGTTAGCCATTCACAAAAGGTAACTGCATCCGAAGGGCGCATGCCCAAAATTGGCTGGCGGGCATGGCCCTTCGGAAAACGGTAATCTTTCCAGTGGTCAGGCTGGTGGTATTTTCCCTGCGTGCGCATTTCGTCAATGAATAACTGGTACTCGGCGCAGGTCACCAGCGAGTCGTCGATGTAGGTGTCATCGTTGATACGAATCCACTTGCTCATCTGATGCGCTCCTTGACAAGACGAATCCCCTCGAAGGCGGGAGATGTGCCGTCTATGCGTGCTTCAAGTTGCTCTAATTTTTGTGGAGCATTAACTGTGTTTTTGAAATCTTCAAGAAATATCTTTTCGACATTATCCACAATAGAAATCCTTGCTTTATGGGATAGCCAAATGATCTTATAACGATCATAAACCCATTTCCTGTATTGACCTTTTCTTAAGTCAAATGTAGCTAAAAAGAAATCTTTAATTGTGTCCTTCCAAACTTCTAACTTGTCTTGAAGTTTATCTTTGGCGCTTATTTTATTGGGGGTAAAGGTATTTAAAAAATCAATAACTTTTATTCGGATTTGGCGTAAATTTTCTAATCGGTTATTAGGGAAAAGAGAGCGACTCAAAAACCATTCACAAAGTTCCTTTCCATCAGGTATGAAATTTCTAAATGTAAAAATTTTATCAATATCAATCGGGTTTATAAATTGAACTTTGTTTTCTACACAAACAAAGCCAGTGTTTTCTTCGCTTTTTGACCAGTACCCAATTGGCTTCATGTGATATGTTCTTAAAATAGAATCTTTGTGCAACTCTTGTTGGGATGGTAGACGATATAACCAGCCATCGTTATTGCGCCTGGTTAGCCACTCGCAAAAGGCAACTGCATCGGAAGGACGCACGCCCAAAATCGGCTGGCGGGCATGGTCTTTGGGAAAGTGATAGTCTGCCCAGTGATCGGGCTGGTGGTATTTTCCCTGCGCGCGCATTTCGTCAATAAATAATTGGTATTCGGCGCAGGTTACGAGAGAGTCGTCGATATAGGTGTCGTGGTCGATGCGAATCCAGTTGCTCATTTGATGCGCTCCCTGACAAGTCGAATCCCCTCGAAGGCGGGGGATGTGCCGTTGATGCGGGCTTGGAGGGTGATGATATCTACATAAAGATTGATAGAAAAGTTGCGGATGCGGATGAGGGCGCGGTTGTTGGCGCGACCGCGGACGATATTTCGGGCGATATCGCGGGCGATATCGGGGGCTATATCGCCCGCGTGGTCGAGGACGATGTCGCGGGCGTGGTCGAGGGCGATGTTGATGTTGATATCGCGGGCGCGTTTGCGGTTGATGGCGAGGGCGCGAGCGCGAGCAAGGTCAAAGTCGAGGGTGAAGGCGAGGGCGCTAGCAAGGTCGAGGTCGAGGGCGAGGATGCTAGCAAGGTCAAGGTTAATGGTGAAGGCGCTTGCGATGGCATCACCATCCATGCTGGTGAGAGAGCGTGGGTTCTTTGGAATTTGCCCCACCCAGGCGAAATTTTGTTTCGCCTGGGTGGCAAGCCAATAGCCAATCGGCGGGGTATAGGCTTTGGCAGCCGAAATTTCTTGCGCTTCGCTTTGGGTTGGTAAGCGGTATTTCCAGCCATCGTTATTGTGCCTGGTTAGCCATTCACAAAAGGCAACCGCATCTGAATGTCTCATGCCCAAAATCGGCTGGCGGGCATGGCCTTTTGGAAAGCGATATTCTTGCCAGTGGTCAGGCTGGTGATATTTCTCCTGTACGCGCATTTCGTCAATGAACAACTGGTACTCGGCGCAGGTCACGAGCGAGTCGTCGATGTAGGTGTCATCGTTGATACGAATCCAGTTGCTCATTTGATGCGCTCCCTGACCAGTCGAATCCCCTCAAAGGCGGGGGATGTGCCGTCCATGCGTTGAAGGATAGTGATGATGTAGGTTTTGAGATTGTTAGATAGCTTGAGCGCATTAGCGCCGGCTTGGTTGATGTTGCTGTCAGGGGTTCTTGCGTTGGTATTTGCGACGTCTCTGATGCTAGTGATGGCACTGACGAGATCTCTGGCAATCTTGCTGGTGTTGGCGATTTCGTTGGGGCGGGTGTGGGTGCTGACGCTGCCCAAAGCACGTTCGAGGATTGTGACGCTAGCGTGGATGCGGTCAAGCGTGCTGGCGACATCGATGATGCGGTTCATATTGCGGGCGCGGTTATCAGCGAGTTCAATGTCACGGGGACGGGAGATGGCAATGGCGATGGATATCTCCTTGGCAAGAGCAAGGTCATTGTTTTGAATGCTGTTGCTGGCCTTGGTGACCTCGCTTGTAAGGTTGAGTGAGCTAGCAAGATCGATGGCGCTCGCGAGGGCTTGGCCAACGGCATAGTCGCAGTCGCTAGCGATGTCGCGGGCAATGTCGTGGGTGATGCTGGAGATAAAGTCAAGGTCAAATACTCGCAGATTGTCTGGTTTTATTCCAATCCAGACAAATTTTTCATCACCTTCATCCTTAGATACCCAGTGTCCGATTGACTGTGGATGATGTTTTGTTAAAGGGTATTCTTGTGCTTCCTGTTGGGTCGGGATACGGTAGAGCCAGCCATCATTTTTGTACCCAGTAAGCCACTTGCAAAACGCGGCTGCAGCTGAAGGCCTCATCCCCAAAACTGGCTCGCGGGCATGATCTTTGGGAAAGTGATATTCTCTCCAGTGATCGGGCTGATAATATTTCTTCTGTGCACGCATTTCGTCAATAAATAACTGGTACTCGGCGCAGGTCACCAATGAGTCGTCGATGTAGGTGTCATTGTCGATGCGTATCCAGTTGCTCATTTGTCGTGCTCCCTGACGAGCCGAATCCCCTCGAATGCGGGGGATGTGCCGGCGATGCGGGCTTGTATCGTAAAAATATCTGCATAGATGTTAATAGCAATAACTAGGGTGCGTTCGAGGTCGCTGGCTTGGTCGCTAGCATGGACAGCGGCGCGTTCGAGGTCGCTGGCGATGGCACGGGCGAGGCCAAGGGTGCGGGTGTTGGCGATGGCGACGAAGCCGAGTTCGAGGTCGCTGGCGAGGATGCGGGCACGGGCGAGGGCACCCTCGGTGGTATTAGCGATGGCGCGGGCGCGGGCGAGTTCAAGGTCGAGGTCAAGGGCGAGGGAACTGGCGCGAGCGAAGGCGCGGGCGCTAGCACGGATGCGGGCAAGAGCACGGGTGCCGTCAACGTCGAAGGTGCGGTTATGAACACGAGCGCGGTCGAGGATAAGGTCGTTGGCTAAGTTGCGTGGGTTCTTTGGGGTTTGCCCCACCCAGGCGAAATTTTGTTCCGCGTTTTTGGCAAGCCAATAGCCAATCGGCGGGGTATAGGCTTTGGCGACCGAAATCTCTTGCGCTTCGAATGTGGTCGGTAGGCGGTATGTCCAGCCATCGTTATTACATCTGGTTAGCCATTTACAAAAAGCAACCGCATCCGAAGGGCGCATGCCAAGGATGGGTTGGCGGGCATGGCCTTTGGAAAAGTGATAGCCTGTCCAATGGTCAGGCTGGTGGTATTTTTCCTGTGCGCGCATTTCGTCAATAAATAACTGGTACTCGGCGCAGGTCATGAGCGAGTCGTCGATGTAGGTATCGTTATCGATGCGAATCCATTTGCTCATTTGATGCGCTCCCTGACCAGTCGAATCCCCTCGAAGGCGGGGGATGTGCCGGTTTTCCGATTTTCTAGGTCATACAGGTATGTAAAATCAGGGCTTTTAAGAGACCTATAGTCTGGTTTTCCAACAGAGTCATAGTAAAAAGATTTGGTTAATTCATAAATTTCTTTTATCTCGTTTTTTATTAGATCATAAGTTCTTATTTGAGATGGTTTGGATCTATCAAAATATAACTCCAACTTATGTTCAAGATTGTCTACTAATCCTTTAAAATAATTTTGTGCAGCTATTTGCCTAAAGGCAATCTCAATTTCTGAAAATCTAAACTCTTCATGGCTACCATAAGACATGTTGCTGTGTAAGAGTTCATCATACTCGTCTTGTAACTGCTGTCCTGAATACGGACCTATATATTCAGGACCTGATACTTGTACGGCCAGGTTCGTGTGAACTAATGCCTCATTAAATTTAGCGTCTCTGTCAGATAAGTTGGCCCATACAAACCCAAAACCCGAATTTTTTGATACCCAGTAACCTAAAGAATTTCTGATTTCACCTAATCCTGGAAATTGATTCCCTTCAACATCATTCGGAATACGATATCTCCAGTTTTTATCATTCTGCGAAAGCCATTCACAAAATATTACAGAATCTAATCCCCTTACACCTAATATGGGATTTTTTGCTTGCCCTTTGGAAAAGTGATAGTCTACCCAGTGGTCGGGCTGGTGGTATTTCCCCTGTGCCCGCATTTCGTTGATGAACAACTGGTACTCTGCACAGGTAACGAGTGAGTCGTCGATGTAGGTGTCATCGTCGATGCGAATCCAGTTGCTCATTTGATACGCTCCCTGACCAGTCGAATCCCCTCGAAGGCGGGGGATGTGCCGACGATTCGGGCGCGGATGGTTACGATGTCAGTATATAGGTAAAAAAGAGTATTTAGGTTAATGGCAATGGCGAGGTCAGTGGCGCGGTTGATGGCGAGGGCAATGTCAGTGGCGATTTCGTGGTCTCGGGTAATGCCAGATGCGATGTCATGATGGTAGCTAAATTCGTGGTGATAGCTAAATTCGCGGTCGAGGATGCTGGCAAATTTGTTGGCTTGATCGAAGACGGTAGAGAGGGCGTAGCCAGTGATGTAGCTGGTTAGGTCACGAGTGAAATCGATGGTTAGGTCACGAACGCCGTCGAGATTAAGGGCTCGGACGAGGTTAATATCGAATATACGGGCACGGGCAACTTTGCGGGCAAGGTTACGATTCAGGCTAAGACTTCGTCCCTTGGCGATAGTGAGGGTGAAGGCACTATCGGGTTTTCGGTCAAGGTTTCGTGGATTTTGTAGGATTTGCCCAGCCCAAGCAAAATCTTGGTCAGAATCCTTAGCAAGCCAATAGCCAATCGGTGAGCTATAGGTTTTCGCAATCAAAATTGCTTGCGCTTCGCTTGCTGTCGGCAAGCGGTATGTCCAGCCATCGTTATTGCGCCTAGTTAGCCATTCACAAAAAGCAACTGTATCAGAAGGACGCACGCCCAAAATCGGCTGGCGGGCCTGGCCTTTGGGAAAATGATGATCTGTCCAGTGGTCAGGCTGGTGGTATTTGCCCTGCGCGCACATTTCGTCAATGAACAACTGGTACTCGGCGCAGGTCACGAGCGAGTCGTCGATGTAGGTGTCGTTGTCGATGCGAATCCAGTTGCTCATTTGATGCGCTCCCTGACGAGGCGAATTCCCTCGAAGGTGGGAAAACGGCCAGCCCTGCGTTCAAAAACTCGTTCAACGTCGATCGCATGTTCGATTTCTTGTGAGACAGTGATTGCACCATTAATCATGATTGCGTAGGGCTGGGAAAGAGCACGCTTGATACTAAGTTTGAATGCGTTGTTGACATCAACATATTTTCGACGGTTGGAAGCTAAGCTTTTGGTCTGAGAAAGATACTGGTTGGTTGCAATGGCATCAGATACTATGTGGTCCTTTGCTTGTGCGCGAATTATGATTTTGCTCATGATGCGGTAGAGTTCATGGGTAAGTGCTAGAGTAAGTTGGCGGACATTTCCAAAGCCAGAAGAATTATCAAGTTCATTTGTTAGTTTGCCAGCAAGAGTGATGGCATGCGTAAGCTCACGAGCATTAGCGCTTTCAAGCGTATGTACTAAATCGCGAGATTGAGCACGAGCAAGTTCGATTTCGTAGTGCTGGTCAAAATCGCGGTTACGCTCACTCTTAATCTTTATCTCATCTAGATTTTGTGGATTTGCACCAATCCAAGCAAAACTTATGCTATTTTTATTACTAACCCAATGCCCGATTGGTAGTGAATAAGGCTTATCTACTGGAAATTTTTGTGTTTCATCCTGGCTTGGCAGGCGATATTGCCAGCCATCATTATTATGCAAGGTAAGCCATTCACAAAAAGCTTTTGCGTCCGAATGACGCATGCCAAGGATGGGGTGGCGGGCATGGCCTTTGGGAAAATGATAATCTGACCAGTGGTCGGGCTGGTAGTATTTTTCCTGTACGCGCATTTCGTCAAGGAATAGCCGGTATTCTGCGCAGGTGATAAGCGAATCATCGATGTAGGTGTCATCGTCGATGCGAATCCAGTTGCTCATTTGATGCGCTCCCGTACCAGTCGAATCCCCTCGAAGGCGGGGGAGCGTGCGGCAATTCGCTCTCGTAAAGTGTATAGGTCAACATAAACATTCGTGCCAAGGACTCGGCCTACAGCGTTAACATGAGCGCGAGCATTGTCTAGTGTGCTGGCAAATTTTCTGCTATCAGCAGCGTTATGGCCGAGAGCAAAATCTATGACAAAAGCCTTGGCATGGTCAATCGCAATTTTTAGTTTTCGAGCACGAATACGTTCAGAAATGCGCTCTCGGTTTGTGGCAGAATCGCTATTAGTATCAAAGAAACTAGCACTATCAAGGTTAATAGGAACATCAAGAAAATTGGAGTGTTCAATGTCGATAAACTTGGTAAACGTCAGGTCAAGGGATATAGCGCGAGGATTTTTGGGCCTTTCTCCAACCCAAGCAAAGTTATCACCATCTGATTCTTTCTTTATCCAATATCCAATTGGTGATGAGTGTGGTTCCAATATAGTATATTCTTGCGATTCTTGTTGGGATGGTAAACGGTATCGCCAGATGTCATTATTCTGTTGTGTCAGCCATTCGCAAAATGCCACCGCATCCGAAGGGCGCATGCCTAAAATCGGCTGGCGGGCATGGCCTTTGGGAAAGTGATATTCTTTCCAGTGGTCGGGTTGGTGATATTTGCCCTGCTCACGCATTTCGTCAATGAATAACTGGTACTCAGCGCAGGTCACGAGCGAGCCGTCGATGTAGGTGTCATCGTCGATGCGAATCCAGTTGCTCATTTGATGCGCTCCCTGACGAGGCGAATCCCCTCGAAGGCGGGGGATGTGCCGGAAATGCGGGATTGGAGGGTGACACTATCTACATAAAGATTGACAAGAATATTGCAGGCGTGGGCGCGGGCCTTGGCACTCTCCATATCGCTGGCGAGGTCGACCGCGATGTGGAGAGTGCGGGTACTGATGAAATCAAGGGTGCGAGCGCGAGCAATGTCGCTGGAGCAGGCGTGGTCGCGGTCGATAAAGCGGGCGATATCGCGGGCGATATCGTGCCCGCTAACGAGGTTGATAAGAATATCGTGCCCGCTGACGAGGTTGATAAGAATATCGCGGGCGCTGGCGAGGTTGCTGGCGAAGTCGAGAACACTGGCGCGGTCGATGGCGCTGGCGAGGTTGCTGGTGAGGTCGCCGTCGCGGACGTGTTCTAGGGCACGGGCGCTAGTGCCTTCGATCGCGATGTAGAGAGCGCGTGGGTTCTTTGGGGTTTGCCCCACCCAGGCGAAATCTTGTTCTACATTTTTGGCAAGCCAATAGCCAATCGGCGGGGTATAGGCTTTGGTGATCGAAATCTTTTGTGCTTCGCTTTGGGTTGGCAAGCGGTATGTCCAGCCATCGTTATTACGTCTGGTTAGCCATTCGCAAAAGGCAACCGCATCCGAAGAGCGCATGCCCAAAATCGGCTGGCGGGCATGGCCTTTTGGAAAATGGCATTCTTTCCAATGGTCGGGCTGGTAATATTCGTCCTGTGCGCTCATTTCGTCAATAAATAACTGGTACTCGGCACAGGTCACAAGCGAGTCGTCGATGTAGGTGTCATCGTCGATGCGAATCCAGCTCATCAGGTTGTCCTGTTTACCAGCAATGCGCTTGCAGCCAATTTTTGGATTTCAGGGTGGTCAGACTCCAGAGCTTCATCCAATGTTGTCTCGAATTGCCCTCGAACGCTGGCCGAAACTTCGCGGGCTTCTTCTAGACACTCCATCGCCAGGCTCAAAGTTTGGGGCGTAAGTTTTTCGAGGCAGGCTGAAACGATTGGGGATGCGTCTGCTTGGGCACAATATAATCGGATGGTTTCATGCCACCAAGACTGCCCGACTTTTTCCACCAAAATAGCTGTTTGTTGGGTTTCGATGATGTGCAACGAAGCAAGATATTCCTGGAAGGTCAGGTGGCTGAAACTGTACTTGCCGCTTTCCATTTCTACCAGTAACCCGCTGGAGTTTTCCACATCTGTCAGGAATTCATCCGGTTTGGTTTTTGGGCTTACAGATGATAATGGCTCAATAACAGTGGTAACGGCGCTAACAGTTGCTATTTCACGCGTTTCGCGTACCATCATTTCATAGGCTAATTCACGTAGCACACGAATTTTCTGGGCTGGGGTCAGGTTGAGTTGCACCCCACGTGCCTGTTGGCGTTTGCCAAGAAAAACCTCGGCAATTTCTGCATACAGTTCCACACGGCGCCCGGGCAGTGAACTGCGGTAACGATGAACGGTGGCGATCATGGTCAATAGCAACGGGTTGACCGTAAGATCAGAGAGAGAGCTGTTTGAGCGAATGCGCTGCAATAGGTCATTGGCACCACTACGGGCGGCTTCGCGTACGCCAGGGTCATCTTTCTGTGAACTCATGATCTCGTTTGCCAAGTACCAGTTGTGGGCGAATTTTTCCACTTGTTTGGTTGAGAAGGGGCGCACCTGCAAAACGGTTACACCTTCCATCGGGTTTGACTGATATCCATGTGGGCGAGAAGTCAGCAAAAAGCGATTCTTACCGTGAGCTTTCATTTTTTCTTCGACCCAGGCCACCATCTTCCTCCGGTTTTCGGGATCGGCAACCTCGTCCAGGCCATCGAGCATGATCAGGCATTTGCCATCCTGTAATTGTTTTTCCAGCCAGCCGGTAGGCGGGATTGGCGCTTCGCGGCGCTTGAACTGCTCTTGTAGCAAGGGAGCAAGGGCGGCGTTCGGGTTTGCGACAATCTCTGTTACATGATCGCGCAAGAAAAGCAAAACTGGTAGCACGGATGGAATCCCCATTTTGCGCCGGCGATGAGCTGGTGCTGCCAGACTTAGAGCAATGAACTTGACCAGGGTTGTTTTTCCACTTCCTGGTGCGCCCAAGATGGCATAGTTATGCCCATTGGATCCTTTACTGTTTACATATTCCCAGATGGTATGTGTTCCAGAACGAAGTTCTTCCGGTAGGTTTTGAATTGGGTTGGTATTCCCCTTCTTCATTGGCAATGGCGTGGGGTCAACACTCAACTCGACATAAACTTTTTCTAATTCAAGATTATAAGGTCCCTGTGTAGTTAGGCCTTTGACATCGAAAACACGGTGCTGGTAAACAACATATTCGAAATATTTTTTCTGGTAGCCGGAAAAGAAGGATTGTAGAATCAAGTCGAGTTGGTCTGCCATGCGCTCGATCCATTTGCCTTCTAGTCTTTGCCACACTTTTGTAAAAATCCCGCCTACTATGACCAGGAGTTCATACAGGCCCAACAGGATAAGCGATGTGGTCAGATCTTGTGTCGTGTTATAAAGGATGGCAAATCCCGGTACTCCAGCGATGATGAGCATGATGCCGATGAGGGGGGCAAGGTTGGCAAGCCAGTTCATAGTGATCTTCCTTCCATAATTGTTGTAATCCCATCTATACAGTTTTACAAAAAAACGTCGCATAAACAAGTGACACAAGTAACTTTTTACCAAGCGATATATGATCTTTTTGGTAGCGTATGTTTTATCCGTCTATATTTTTCGGCCTTACGACCCTGAAAAACACATCTTTTCTGACGCCATTCCACCCTTTGACGTCGCACAAGATGGGTTCTGCTAATATATTTTTCTCCTGTAATTTGCAGTGTTTGGTCCTCTATCTGAAAAGCGCATCGATTCCGGCTTTCAACGCCGCTACCATGATAACAATTGCAAAAACGTGCTGCAGGGCGCGTACTGAAAGCTTTTTCTCTGCCAGGGTCGCCCCGGCCATCCCGCCCGCGAGTGCAGTCCCCACCAGAGGCAACATCAGCGCAAACCCAACATTCCCCTTGAAGCCGTGTGCTGCCAGCCCCACGGCTTCAAGCGTCAACACCAGCGCCGAATTCAGGGCCGCCGTTTCACGTAGTCCGGCTCAGCCCAGGAACAGGATCAACGGGCCAAGAAAAACTCCGCTGCCAATCCCCAAAAAACTGGAGAGAAAACCGATGGCTGCCCCGGCTGGGATGGCGACCAGCCACAGCCTCCCCTGGTTGGGAGCCTGGCTCTGCTTCCAGGCTTTAGGCGCAGAGTACAGCATAGTCAGCGCCGCTACTGTCAGCGCAATTGCCAGGAGCGCCAGAAAGATTCGCCGGTTGGCAGTGGTCAGTCCATCCAAGAAGGTGGCCGGGATAGCCTGGCAGCAGGAAAGGCAGGAAAAGCCGCCAGTTAAGACGCCCAGCCAGGCCAAATCGAAGCAGGACCGCCCCGGTCACCACCAGGTTGAGAAGCAGCACGATCGGCGTCATTGTGACAGCAGAAACGCCCACTAGGGTCATCACGGCCAGGTAGCCGGTGCCGCCGCCCATCCCAACGGAGGCATATGCTCCGGCGACAAAAAACAGGGGCATGAGAATCAGGAGTAAGCCGAGCGGCAGGGTTTCATCCAATTTAGCTGTTTTCTTGCCTTTTTGGCACAAACAGCTTGTGAAAGTTTTTAGCTTGTCAAGTTGAGTATCTTCAAATGCCAATTTTCGAATGATTGCGGGTCAAGCGGAAGGGTGATGACTTCAGCTTGACCCAATAGAACAATCGCATTTTGCAACAATTCTGGACGAACGATGACGACGGCAGCCTTATATTCCCCGCACGGCAGGATTTCAAGGGCGGTTTGCCAGCCTTCTCCCTGAAAAAATTCAAGCGGGCCGAGTTCGTCAATGATGAGTAAATCGCAGGGCAGTGCGGTTTGTAAAATTTGGTTGCCCCAAGCCAGGGCAGAGGAAGAAAAGAGCCATTGCCCTAGCGGGATGTTGAAGGTTGAAGGTTCAAGGTTGAAGGTTGAGGCGGCGATGGCAAGATGCCTGGTTTCATTCGTGCGCAGGTCTTGGGCGCCGATGCCGACTTTCTCGCCGTTTTCAAAGACGGGCGGGCTGAGGATGCCTGCCACGTCCCAGCCAGCGGCGCGGGCCTGATCGGCAAGGGAGCAGCAGCAGGTTGTTTTGCCTGCGCCAGAGGGGGCGGTGATGATGTAAAGGGTCATGTCCACAATACTTGTTTGTGCCCATCCACCTGCGCAAGGCGGATAGGAATACCGTAGATGCGGGTCAGGGCTTCGGCGGTGAAGACAGCATCGAGTGGGCCAAAGGTGGGGGATTGTCCCGGCTGCATGAGCAGGACATCATCTGCCAGGGCCAGGACAACATCGGGTTCGTGGTTGGTCATCAAAATGGTCACGCCCGAATTGCGCAGGCGGCGCAGGACTTCGATGATGCGCGATTTGTTGTGTAGGTCGAGGTGGGAAGTGGGTTCGTCCAAAAGCAATAAATGGTAATTGGAGGTTGGCGATCGGAGATTGGTGAGTTGGGTCAGGGCGCGGGCAAGTAACATGAGTTGATGTTCGCCACCGGAGAGTTGCGGGACGGGACGCTGCGCCAGGTTCTCCAGGCCAATCTGTTCAATGGCGTCCTGAGCGATTTCGACATCCTGTGCCGATGGCATTTCCAGCGGCGAAAGGTGCGGGGCGCGACCCAGCAGAACGTATTCGAGGACGGTGTAATCGAAGGGGGTGTGCTCGGACTGTGGCACAAGCGCCATTCGTTGTCCGCGCTCACGAGGCGGGAGGGCGCACAAGGGAGTTCCTGCCAGTTGAATCTCACCTTTCCACGCGGAGAGCCAGCCCAGGGTCAGGGAGAGCAGGGTGGTTTTTCCAGCACCGTTCGGTCCCAAAATCGCGGCAATCCTTCCGGGTTTGAGCGCAAAATCCACATCCGTGAGAATGGGGTGATTGGGCTGGTAGCCAAAGGAAACCTGTTGAAACGAAAGGATGGGGGCTGTCATTTTTGGGGTTTGGCCTGTTGCAAGGTCATCAAGAGCAGAAAAATTAGCGCGCCAAACAGGGCGGTTAGAATGCCGAGCGGGATTTCACCAGCCAGCAGGGTGCGGGCGAGGTTGTCACAGAGCATGGTAAAGGTACCGCCCAGAAGCATGGCGGCGGGCAGGCTGTAGCGAGTGTCGGTGCGAAACAAGCGGCGGGCGATGTGCGGCATAATCAGCCCAACCCAGCCGACCATGCCGCTGATAGAGATGAGGACAGCGGTAGGCAACACGGCGGCGAAGATGAGCAGGATACGCTCACGCCCTGGCGCAAGGCCCAGGGAGAAGGAGGTCTGCTCGTTGAGGGCGAGCAAGTTCAGCCGCCAACGGAAGATGTACATGACCGCCAGCCCGGCCAGCACCAGCGGCAGGATACCGGTCAGTTTGGCCCAGGTGACGCTTGCCAACCCGCCCAGCAGCCAGAAGGTGATTTCGGGCAGTTGGGTGAGCGGGTCGGCCAGATATTTGAGCAGCCCCAGCCCGGCAGAAAAAAGCGCGGAGACGGCGATGCCTGCCAGAACAAGGCGTAAAATCCAGCCACCATAGCGCAGGCGGCGGGCTAAAAGGTAAGAGAAAGCCAGCCCGGCCAGGGCGAACCCGATGGCGCTGGCCTGAGTCAGGAAAGCTGCGCCGCCCAGGAAAACGATGGAGAAAGCGGCACCGAAGGCTGCGCCCTGCGAGACACCCAGAAAGCCCGGCTCGACCAGCGGATTGCTGAACAGGAGTTGAAAGACCATGCCCGCCGCCGAGAGTGTCATACCCAGCAGGAGTGCGGTCAGCAGGCGCGGCAGGCGCAGATTGAAAAACAAGCGTTGGGCAAGTTCGTCAGAAGCCAGTTGGACGGGAGAAAGGAAGCCCGGCGCGGGGTAACGACCCAGCAGGGCAGATAGAACGAATAAGACGAAAACAGCGGCCAGCAGGAGTAGGAGCGAACGGTTTTTTGTCAGTTCATGGCTGGGCAATTTACGCGTCCTTTTTCATGCTTACAAACCTGACCAGCCCTTGCTGGCGGAGTTGGTGCAGCGAAATTCCCTGCCCGATACCAAATACGGTGGCCTGCGTATCCAGGACAATTGTGCCTGAAAGGGTTGTGATGCCATATTCATACAAAAGCGGGGAAAGCGGGGTACTGGGGCCAAGCAACATAATTTCCGTATGAGGCTGGCGTAATTCAAGCAATCCCTGAAAGGTTTTATTAATCAGGGTGGTCGAGGTGATGGCGATAAAATCGGCCTGCGGAATGACCCTGGGCGCTTCTTGCGTCGGCAAATCGCCGTCTCTTGGCTCTAACTCGAGCACCCACAGGTTGCGAGCCAATGGCCGGATGCGCTCGAGAAAGGGAAAATGGCCGACGATGACGATGTTTTTGCCCGCGCCGCGTCGGGCTAGGTCGTCTTCGGCTTTGAGGTCCTGCCATTGGGCCGGGTTTCGCGGAAGCAGGGTATTGATGGTTGCCAGACCAATCGAAACTTCGGTAAAACTATTCGATTTCACCAGCCCGGCGAGCTCGAGGTAATCCAATTCGTGCAAACGTCCCGCATTGCAAACAGAAGGTTGGGCAGAATGCTGAAATTCCGAGTTGGATAGTGTGGCTGCCAGCCCGCAGCGAATTCCATCGTCGGTTTCAGCCAGGATGGCGGTTCGAGAAAGCCCAACCTGAACCGCCAGGATTTTGCCAGGCAGCAGGGAGGCGATGAGTTGGTCATATAGGTTCGGCATTGATTCTCCTGATGGAGCAGAATAGTGACGAAAAGCGGCAACCGCCTGAAAGCGACGGTACATCCGCAAGATTAGGGAAGTGTTCCCTTGAAAGTTGGGACAATATTTTGCTCGACAAAATCCGCGTCCAGCCCGTAGAGGGCTTGATAGAAAATTTTGGCTTCAGCGGTCATGTCGAGATCGGGGAAGATGTCAGGATGGAGTTTTCCCGCCATCCAGGTAAGGCCGAGCATCCAGCGCGGGTCGGGTTGGTCCCACAGGTATAGGTCGCCGGCAAAGGCGTAGAGCGCGTCTTCCTTGACTGCGCGAATGGCCTCCCAGTTGGGGTCGGCTTTCATACTGTCGACCACCTGGGCGGGGTCAGCAAAGTAGGAGACAACAAAAATTTGGTCGGCGTCCCAGGCGGCGATTTGCTCTAGCGTGACCTGCGTCCAGCCGTTGCCGGGGTTGGCGTCGGCCCAAACTGGTTGGCCGCCAGCCATTTCAACCATCGAGGTTTGCAGCCAATTCATCGGGGGGACGTTAAAGGCCACATTACCATCCTGGTCGTTATAGTTCAGGACGAGGACGCGCGGCATGGGGGCGTCTTCGACCGCAGCGGCGATTTCATCCACCTTGTTCTGGAAGAAGGCGGCAACTTCGGCGGCGCGATCTTCATCGCCAAAGACTTTGCCCAGGATAGCGAGGTCACGGAGGTATTGTTCGGGAGTCTCGAAGTCGATATAGACAACCGGGATGCCAATGGCTTCGATGGGCGTGCCAATGCTTTCAGCCAGGGCACTCTTCATCACCACCAGGTCTGGATTCAGGGCTGCAATCTGTTCGGCCCCTGCGTCCCTTTCAAGAACGGCTTTTTGTTCGTAGTTCGGGTCAATCATTTCGATAAAATTGCCCGATCCCTGTCCGGTGTTGCCGATGCCAATAATTTTTTCGGCTGCGTTCGGGAATGTGTAGGCGGCGTCGGCAATCATGAACAAGGCTCTGCCGGTAAAAACGATACGCTCTGGCGCGGCGGGCAGGACAATCTCGCGGTTAAGGGCGTCGACGATGGTGACGGATGGTTTGGATGTTGGGACGTCAGATGTCAGGATGACAGGATGTTCTGCTACAGGGTCAGGGGTGGCGGTTGCCTGCGAGCCGCAAGCCGACAAAAAAAGGCTGAACAGCAGAGCCACTAAGGCAAGTTGTTTCATGGGCGTTATTTCCTATAAAATGGAATTTGGAGTTTGCGAGCTTCGGGAACCAGCCAGTTTAGCGGACATTTTTCATCGCTGGCTCTGAAGCGGAATCAAAGATTTGCAGGACTCCAACCAGGTTGCCAGCGTTTCCAGTTGACTGACACGCAGCGACATGCCCAGGCGGTTGAAGGTCTGTGCTTCGGGCAGGTCGATCAGGTGGCTTTTCAGGCGTTCCAGGTGGGCATACAGGGCTTCGATTTGGGAGTCAATCATCGCAAAAGCAGCTTGCGGATTGCGGGCATGCAGGAAGTATAGGCGAGTCATAAACTCAATCCGAATAGCGCGCACGCTGCACGGGGAAAGCACATCCAGCCAGGTTTCAAAGCGTTCGTGTCCGGATTCAGTCAGGCACAGTTCGCGTTTGTCGGGGCGTTTTTCCTGCGGCTGGGGAGTGCCTTCGATAAAGCCCTGCGCTTCGAGGCGGGTTAGGATGTTGTACGTCTGGCTCTGACTGCAATGCCAAATTTCCCCCAACTGGTCGATCAGTTTCTGGTGCAATTCGTAGCCATGCGCTGGCGATTGGTCGAGAAATCCGAGCAGGGCAAATTCAGGCGAGAGTCCGCTGGTGCGGCGGTGGATAGTCTTTGGGTTATTAGCCATTGAGTGAGTATATCGCAAAGTATAACCCAGTCAAGCGCTTTTAGTTTTGTCGCTATATCCAATCTATGAAATGCTCAGGAGTTATTGCCAGATTTGAATCCCCCATTGCCTGGCTGAGACGAATCATCTGCGGTGCGACCAGGCCGGATGTTTCCAGGATTTCCTGGTGAGAGAAGAATTCTTGCACCCCGGCATCCAGGATAATTTTCCCCTCGCGCAGCAGCACAAAACGCTCAAAGTTCTCGGTCAGGAAATCCATATCGTGCGAAATAACCAGCACGGTTTTACCCTGCTGGTTCAGGATGGCAATCACCTGGCTGAGTTGTTCCTGCTCATTGGCGTCCAGCCCGGCGGTCGGCTCGTCGAAGATCAGCACCGGGGTTTGCATGGCAACGGTCGAGGCCAGCGTGATGCGCTTGCGCCCGGAATAGCCCAAATCGCGCGGATTGATCTTGGCGGCGGCGCGCAGCCCGAACAGGTCAAGAGCCTGTTCTACCTGGATGCGCACCTGCTCCGCCGAATGCCCCAGGTTTTGCGGCCCAAAAGCGACTTCACCCCAGACCTGCTGGTGAAAGAGTTGCTCGTCCGGGTTTTGGAAGGCATAGGCCACGCGCCGGGCCATTTTTGCCGGGCTGTGGGCGGATGTTTCCCAATCCCCAACCCAAACCTGCCCCTGGGTTGGGCGCAGCAAGCCGTTCAGGTGGCGCGCCAGAGTGCTTTTCCCTGACCCGTTCTGCCCGACCAGGGCAACTTTTTCTCCCGGCTGGATAGTCAGGGAGACGCCGTTTAGAGCCTTGACGCCGCCGCCAGGGTAGGAATAGTGGGCGTTTTCGACCTTAATCTCCATCCTACTCCTGTCCATTTGACCGAAACCCAGCGGCTGTCTCTTTGAGCGTGACCGGCAGGCCGCGGTTGGCAGGCCACAGGCTGCGCGATTGTCCAAGGGCAGCGACACGAGTATACCGGAGCCAACCAACACCGTTTTTGCGGAGCCGCGCCGATGTCAAGACCTGATCCGGCGGGCCATCCAGAATCACTTCGCCGTTTTCCAAGGCCAGCACCCGATTGGCATGGCGGGCAATCCACTCGAGATGATGCTCGACAATAATTACCGTCACGCCGGTCTGAGCCAGAGATTGAACAACGCCAAAAATTTCCTGGCGGCCCTGCGGGTCGAGCATGGCGGTCGTTTCGTCCAGAATCAAGACCGACGGACTCATCACCAGTACCGAAGCCAGGGCCAGGCGTTGCTGCTGTCCGCCGGAGAGGGTGTAAGGGGAGCGGTGGCGCAAATCCACCAGCCCGACCTGCACCAAGGCTTGTTCGATGCGCCCTGGCATTTCGATGCGCGGAATGCCCAGATTTTCCAGCCCAAAGGCCACTTCATCGTAGACCGTGTAGCGCATTCCCGATAACTGGTTGACCGGGTTTTGCAGCACCAAGCCAACCCGCCCGGCAAAATCGCCGGGGGAATGGTCGCGGGTATCCAGGCCGCAAACCGCGACCCGCCCGAGCATTTCACCATGAAAAAGGGCCGGAATTAACCCGGCAAGCGCCAGGCTCAGGGTCGATTTCCCGGCTTCGTTGGGGCCAACAATCGCCAGCAGTTGACCAGATTCAGCCTGGAATGAGACATTCTTTAAGGCCGGGACTGAACTGCCAGGGTAGGTATAGGTCAGGCCGCTGACGTCAAGAGCTGGCATACAGCCTCCACCCAACCCCCAACAGGAAGGTAACGATAGAAAGCGCAATCAAGCCCCGGCGCGCTAGTCGCTGCGAGCGGGTATCGACCAGTTCATTCAGGAAAGTTTTTCGGGTCGGTGCGCTGAATCCGCGCACTTCGAGGGCCAGGGAACGCTCCTCGACATCCACAAGCGTGCTGAAGACCAGCGGCGCGACTAGCGGAAAAAGAGCGCGCATCCGCTGAAGCAAATTGCCCTGTGTTTCCAGCCCGCGCGCCTGTTGGACGGCGTGGATAGCCTGCGCCCGCACAACCATCTGCGGCAAGAGCAGCAGGGGACTACCGAGCAGATAAGCCAACCCGCCGGGCAGACCGAATTCGGTCAGGGCCTGCACCAGGTGGGATGGATGGGTTGTCAGCACCAGCGTCAACGAAACCAGTAACATGGCCGCCAGACGAATCGTAATCAGAAATGCAAATTCGATGCCCTCCTGCCCGACTTCGAGCGGACCGAGGTTGAACAGGATGGTCTGGTTATCCGGCCCGAAGAACCCATGAATGCCGAACATGATGACGGCCAGCCAGGCCAGTAGGCGAAAAGACAGGCGCGCCGCCAATCTGCCGAGTCCCGCCCGCCAGAGTAACGACAGGGCGAGCAGACCCGGCAGGAGGGCGGAAAGCCAGCCACCCGGTCCCGAGAAAATGACAACCAGCGCACACAAACTAAAGGTCAGTTTGGTGAGCGGATGCAGTCGGTGCAGGAAACTCGCGCCGGGCTGGTACAAGGTGCCAGAATGGGAAGGGGTCGGGCTGGCGGTCATCGGGTCGGGTTAGCCGGTTACTTTGTCCGCGCGCGAGAAGCGGGATGTGAAGCGCTTCGGCAATCCCTTGACGATACCCCAGGCCAGTAGGGCGGTGACGATTTTATCCACCAGATTGTTGCCGATGACCGTGGTAATCACCGAACTGAACAGGCTCTGGCCGGTCGCCAGCAGGTAAGCGGTCACGAAGTCCGCGCCGCTGCCGGTCACGCCGCCGAACATATAAACACGGATCGGAATGGCAACCAGTGAAAGCGCCAGGGTAATCAGCACGCCGCTAATGACGGCCTGCCACCAGGCCTTGAACAAGCCGTACTTGGCGCAAAGACCGGCGACGATACCGATAATCATGGCAACCGGGGCGAAAGCCGCCGCCACCGGATCGCTAATCATGCCCCAGATCAGGTTGCTCAACAAACCAGTTAGCCCGCCCGCCCAGGGGCCAGCCAGCAGGGCGACGATGACCGTACCAATGGAATCCAGGAAGATCGGCAATTTGAGCAGGGAAACGGTTTGGCCGAGGACGAGGTTTAGCACAATGCCGACTGCCATGAGGGCCAGGGTGATGGTGCTGAAATCTTTTTTGAGTTGTTCTTTGAGAGACATGAGTTTTTCCTTTTTTATGAAATGGGTTGGATATCCAGTTCCGGGTAGCCGGTCTGGGGGTCGAATGTGCGTAAAAAGCGGACATCGTCCAGGTTGGCAAGCACAATCTCGGCGGTGGTGTAGACTGCGCTGCCGTCCATCAGGTGCGCGCCATAGGTGCGGCCTTCGCCGTCTGAAATGGCGATGTGATAATGGCCGCCCCCCTGCGAAAAGACGCCAGTCAGCGAGACGATTTCAAAATGTCCTTCGAGCGTGACGGCTTCTTCCTGATTGGCGAATCGCAAAGTGGCCCGCGTCAGGCTGCCGACGCAGGTCAGCACACAGGCGGCCTGGAATTGATGGCTGCGGGCGAACTCATCCAACACGGCTTTTGGGTCCTGACCAGGATGCAGGCGCAGGGCAAAGGTCTGCATGGCCTGTGCGCCTAAATCGAGATGACTTTGCCAGCCAAACGCTGGGCTTCGATGATGTCAGTCATCCCGCCGACGATGCCGACCTGAACCTTATCGGCCAGACCGTAATAGTCGAGGCAGGTGCTGCATAGCACAAGGCGTACGCCTTTGACTTCGAGCGATTTGAGCGAATCCAGGACGGGTGAATCTTCGACTACCAGTTTTACGCCGTTGGCGTAGAAACAGATGACGGCTGGCAGGATGTTGTTTTCATCCAGCAGTTTGAAATAGGTTGTAATCAGTTTTTGTTGCAGTGCAGGCTCGGCATCCCCCATGCCATTGCGGGTAACAAGAATTACAGTATCAGAATCGGGTACGGACATAAAAGCCTCCTGTAGGGTTGTTTTCTTCGCCTTGAAGCAGGCGAGATGGACAAATGAAAAACCGCCAGGCGCACACACATGGCGGTTTCAGGAGGCGAAAAGAAAGTATCAAGACAAGATACGGCCTCCGCCACGCCGGGATGTGTGCAGCCCCACTTTCAAGCGCAAACTTGCGCTTGTTGGGTGCACTCAGGTGAAGCGGTAGGTTTGGATCATTGCGTTATGCCTCGTCAAGAGAACTACAGAGTAAAACGTTGAAAAATTTTACCACGGTTGGTTTGCTAAGAAGCCAAAGATTCATCAGCTAAACGATGTGACTACAATGAGCGGCTGCATTAAGATCGGCAGTTATTGATTATCAGTTAGTTGACCAGCTCGGTTGCACCTTTTCTTGTGCCTCAATGTTTCAAGCATATCTTCTGCGGCGGTATTTTCTAGGATTAGCCCGGGAAAAAACCGTTTGTTTTTAGCGATTTCGGAAGATACCGTATTACACCGGGAGTTCTGTCAGCATATATTTCGACCATGCTACTCTTCGTCTACCAACTGGAAGTAGACCTGAACGCCCCAGCGTGCCGGCCCCATTGAACCATTTATGCTTCCACCGGTGATAAACAAAGTCTTGTCCAACCCGGGCGTTTGCTCAATTTTCTGTTTTAGTGTTAGTTGAATGCCCTCTTGAACCAGATTTTCCCGAAAAATAGTCAGGAGCACCATTGTGAATCGCTGGTTGTCTGTGAAACCAACCGGGGCGGGCCAATCGGTAAATGGAACCTCACGCTCTTTGGCCTGCGCAAAAAGACGCGAAAACGCCGCATTTTCTTTCAAATGACCGAGTGCATCTTCATAGAGTTGGTTAAGGGCATATCGCGGGAAATCATCGCCTGCGTAGCCGCGCATCACATAGACAGCCTTCACCGCTTTCGGCTTGGGAGAGAACTTTTGGAAGAATGAGCGAAACATTTGGGATAATCTCTCTTTCTTTTGTTGCCATTCCCGCTTTCCACGCAGGAATTCAAGGTATTGGGCATGTCGCCGTGTATCAGGATGTTGGATAGATTGCTCATAGGCTACCGAAGTGCTAATATATTCGATGGCTTGTTCCCAATCATCTGTTTCGGTAGCAAGGTTACCCAGGTTCCAACAAACACTGGCTTCAAGGCGCTTATCGCCAATTTCACGTGCCAGGCATAGGCAGGCTTCAAAGTATTTCCTGGCATCATCCATTTCGCGATGCATGATGTGAAAATGGCCCAGGTTTAGTAGTGTCGTACCCTCATCGGATTTATTTCCCGTTTCACGTTGCAGGCGGAGGGCTTTCTGATAAGAACCCTGCGCATTTTTTGAGAGGCCAATCGCTGTATAAACCAACCCAAGGCTTCCCCACGCGGTGCTCTCCATGTCTTGGTGAGCGAGGTTTTGGGCCATTTTGAGTTGTTCTTGAAAGTGGGGCAGTGCCTGGTGATAATCGCCCTGTAAATACAGGATACTCCCAATATGCCCGTGCGAAAACCCAGCCCCCTCCGGGGCGTTTTCTTCCTGCCATAGCGTAAGCGATTCTCGATGAAATTCCAGGGCGCGGTCATATTGGTTGAAAGATTTGTATATCAAGCCCAAGTTACCCAGGGCGCGAGCCTTGTCAACACGATTGCCAGTTTCAGATAAATCCAGGCAGCGTTCAAACATTCTTCGCGCACTTGGAATATCCCCTTGTGCAAGGTAAGCCGTGCCCAGGTTATTAAACGCATCCAGCCAGGGAGCGCGATAGGTTGTTGGTCGGTTGGAATCCCATCGGCCAGAAGTTGCTCGATGTTGTTTTGCAGAAATCGCCTTTTCAAGCAGTTCGATCGCCTTCTTATTTTCGCCAATATCCGTATAGGCGGCGCCAAGTTCGGTCAGGATATCGGCATTGTACGGATTATCTGGGGATAGCAAACTTTCCAACCAGGGAATAAGTTCACTGCGCTTGTCGTAACGTAAGAAACCGAGGCGGGATAGCGCGACCCCAAAATCAATCGAGAAATCCCGATCAAGGCTGGCTGATGAGCCGACTTGCAGCCAGATTCGCACCTGGTCAATTTGCGGGCGCTCCTGATCAAAAAGAGCAAGGCCGCTCATCAGTTCAGTACCGGAGCGCTGGTAAAGGTCATCAGCTTTTTTTAAAATTTGCAGATAGTGATTGGCGTATTTCAAACGCGCTTGTTGAACAGAAGGCATAATCTCTCAACTCGCTTGTACTCGCCCTTTTAGGCGATTCAGGTGCGCCAGGTCTTTTTGGGCATCAGGATGGTTATTTTCGATTTCGTATTCAACCGCGCTTTGCAGGTGGGCAAGGGCTTTTTTTATTTGGCCCAGGTTCTCATAAATCAGCCCAACCTGCCAGTTCAGGAAGGCCTCATCAGCCAGGGATTCGATTTGGCGCGAAAGCGCAAAGGCGGTCTCCGCCAGGGAAAGTGCCTCTTCAGATCGCCCCTCTTTACGAAGCAGGCTGACCTGATTAATTTGGGCATGGCAAAGATGGGGCGCGCTGCCAATTTTCTCGGCCAATTCTGCCTGTTGTTGGTAATACAGGAAAGCTTGGGCATGTTTTTCGCTGGCATTGTGCAAATTCCCGAGGCTGCCCAAAATGCGCAATTCCGTCATAACATCCCCTGCGCAGCGACAGGATTCCAAAGCTTCTTGGAGCAAGCCCCCTGCCTGTTCATATTCTTGCTGGTCGATGGCAATGTCTGCCAGGCCACCCAGGGCCAGGCTTTGCAAATCATCATTCCCCAAATCCTGGGCTATTTCCAAGCTCTGCTGCAAATATTCTCGCGCCAGGTCAAGTTGAACCAGGTCAAAGGCAGTAAAACCAAGATTCAATAGGGACAGGCCTTCGTCACGCCGGTCGCCAGTTTGTCGCGCTATTTCAAGATACTGCTGATACCAACGCTGCGCAGATAGATGTTGCCCCAGAGCAGCGTAAGAAACCCCAAGGTTCCCAGCCGCATGACCTTCAGCGCGCAGATGGCCGGACTTTTTTGCCAAAGCCAGGGCTTTTTCCTGATACTGAATGGCCTGGCGATGCTCCCCAAGCGCAGCATGGATATTGCCGAGGTCGCCCAGCCAGGCGCTTTGATGGGCTTCATCGCCCAAATTTTCGGCCAAGGCCAGGGCCTGTTCAAAACAGGAAAGCGCCTGATGTAGTTCACCTTGTTGAGAATAGGCCAACCCCAAGTTTCCCAGATGCGCTTGGCTGGTCCGGTCATTGCCAAGTTTTTGACTGGCGGATAGGGCTTGCTCAACCCAACGCAATCTTTCTTCTGGTGGAAGATGCGCATTTAAAAGGTAAGCGGCCGCATCCGGATAGGCATTGCACAAATCAGCGATGGCATGATTAAAATGATCCGCCTCGATGTCCTCAGCGCTGAGAGTTTGACTCGCTTGGAAGAGCCAATGCTGTGCCAATCTGGCATTTCCCAGTTCAGCATCAAATTGCGCCAGGACATCGGCTTGATTGCCTCCATCCTGGATAAAGGCATCGTTGAGCCGATCCAGAACCTGCAAATAATGGGCCGCGTGGCGGAAGGCCGCTGTTTTCAAATCTGGCACGGCTCACTCTTCTGTCAGCAGTGTCTTTGCCAGCATGACCAGCAGGGCGTGCATCTGGTAGCGTTTCAGGTCGGGTAGGTATTCAAGCAGGCCGCGATCTACCAAGGTGGCGACGACCGGCTGCAGGTCGTTCACATCCCAGACGAATTGCATGGCTTCGATGTCAAACGTAGCCGGTTTGGGGGCAAAGACGCCCAGGTAGGCGTAACACTCGCGGGTAAATTCGTCGAGGTGTTCCAGGCTGGTGAGCAGGAGGGCGGCAACGGTGGGCGTGGTCTGGTTGACCAGGTCGGCGCGATCGGAGGGAGCATTGGCTTGCAAGAGCGCGGCTCCGGTCTGGATGACCTGGATCAGTTTCTCGACCCCGAAACCGCGAGAGATTTCAGCCTGGAGTAGCCGCCCGGCAACCTGGATGGCAAGCGGCAGCCCTTCGAGGGCTTGCACCAGGGTAAGGGCCAGGGCCGGGAACTCGCGCACAACCGCCGGGGCTAGTTGCGCCAGCAGTTCGAGCGCTTTTTCATCGCTCAAAACCGGCAGGAAGAAGACCTGCTCGGGGGTGGCGGTCAGTTGGGAGGCAATATCCGACTGCCGGGTGGTGAGCAGGGTGGCGCAGTGCACACCGCCTGCCAGGAAGGGACGCGCCTGGTGAGCCTGCCAGACATCGTCGATCAAGAGCAACATGCTCCGTTCGCGCAGCAACCCGCCTAGGATGCGCTGGGCTTCTTCGGGATTGCGCGCCTCGGCCAGGGATTGTGAACCAAGAGCGCGGCCCCATTCGGCCAGTTTGGGCAGGGGGGAAGCGTTCAGGTCTGGGCCGAGCGATGTCCACAGGATGCCATCCGGGAAGGCCTGGCGGGTTTGCGGATCATGCGCCAGCAGGGATGCCAGGGTGGTCTTGCCGACGCCCGGCCAACCGCGCATGGCCGTCAGCACTTGTATGGACGTGCCTGGCTGTTCATCGCCTGTCATCCCCAGCCGTTTTTTCAATTCAGCCAGGTCTTGCTCGCGGCCAATCACCAGCCCTGGTTTGGGAGGCAGCAGGTAAACCGGTTGGCTTTCTTTAGGATGCAGGTTCAGGTGGATGTTGATATTCTGGTCGCGCCCGACAAAATCACCGCCGTTGGTATGAACATTTCCTTCGACGTGTGACCCAGTTTCATCATTCATGTTTTACCCTTCCGCCTTAACCTTCTCTGCCACCTTCTTGACAATCGCGCCCACCGCCGCGCCGGGGCCGGCCAGGGCCGCAAGCGCCACTTCGCCGATTTCGGGGGCCATTTTTATCAGGCTGCGCAGACGGCGCGAGAGCCAGGATTCATCCACTTTGTCTTCGATTATGGCCGTCTCGATTTCTTTGACTTCGGCGGTCAGGTCTTCCTTCTCTTGCGCGGGGATAGCGGCTTGCTGGATGGCGGTATAGACTGGGGCGAAGACGTTCTGGATGTTGGCCGTGCTGCCACTATTGATGGTATTGCCATCACCGATGATCATATTGCCGCTCAGATTCCCTCCAACACTGACTGAAGTGTTTTTATCGCGCCCGACAAAGTCCCCTCCGCCAGTGTTGACGCCGCCGCCGATATAGGCCCCACCTTCGGTGTTGACCTGGCCTGGCTTTTGCTGCTTTTTGTTTGCCATGATATCCTCCTGTGAATAATGAAATGGATGACGACTTTAGATGATTGTGCTTACTTGTGTTGAAACAATCGACCGGAATATCGGTTATCTTGTTTGCTACTGAAAGAACTGCTCGTATGCGCTTCTTAATCGGCTTGATGAGATTGATACAAATTGGCAAAATGATCCTTAAGCAATCCATGTCGAAAATCATAGCCATAGCCAAGAGGACGCAAGATGTCCAGGTCGGCCATGTCGTCCAGGAAGGCAACGTAATTCCAGGGAATGCATCCTGCCCGCCAGAGCATAAAGCGCAAGACAAAATGCTGGATGAACGCGTAACCGCCCAGATATAGACCGCCTATTACCCCGCCAGCAAGAGCCATTACAAGCCATAAGAATGTTTTCTCCATACCATCGGGGAGTAGATAATTTGACAGATGGGAAGGAACTCCTGCGCCAATAAACATAATCGCTCCAAAAACCAGGCCGCCTTGTCCAGAGAGCCAGATGGCGCGATTGGGGCGAGACTGCTCTTCCAGTTTGTATTTGCCATTGAAGAGCCCCATCAGGGTTCCAAAAAAAACTGCGAAGAAAATAATAAAGGCGTAGCCGCTGCGAGGAAACCACCAGGAAGAATCTTCTAAAATCTGGGCTGGAAAATCTCCGGGTGCATGATGATTGTTCAACATAGCCACAAAGTATAGCAAGAGCGAGGTGCATAAGCCAAAAAACGCGCCGAGAAAGACCCCCATGCCAAAACTGCGTTTGTCAAATTCCTTGTATGCGATGGGCTCAATTGCCGCGCGTATGCCAATTTGGTCTTTATGTTGTATTTTGCCAACCTGGCGATAAAGCATGGTAAATAAAAGCCCTGACAATCCACCAACCAGGAGTGTGATTTGCCAGTTATCGTTGATCTCGACAAGTGCAGGCAAAATCCCCACCGAAATTGTCAGGGAAATCAAGAAACCAATCGCCCACAAGCCAGGCGTATCAAATTTGCGATTTATCAGTAACCAGCCTCCCACCGCGCTACATAACCCGCTTGCCAGGCCACCAATAAGCGTGTAATATTCCCTGATTGTCAGATCAAAATAGCCACTTGGGTTTGCCAGTGCGTAACGGTCATAAAAGACATCCACAGCCAGATGCGTTACCGCCCAGCCCAAGAAGAACAACGGTATACCCACCAGCAGGAACATCGCCATATGAAAGCCCGCCTGCCACAGCCGGGAGGGCAACCAACTCGGCTGGATGGATTCAAGCACAATTTGTCCCTGCTGGTGAAGGGTCATTTGCCCGGCCAGCCAGGACAGCCAGGCCTGGGCTTTGGCTGTTTTTTCCTGTGCGTATTGCTTGCTGCCAGTCAAAACCTTGTCCACGTAGCGCGCAATCAGGGCCGGGATGCGGATTTCCGTCTCTGCCACTGATTGTGCGCTGTTTGCCACGCTCTCATACACGGCCGGCAACAAACTCAAAATTAGGGGGATGCGCGCCAGTTCGCGCAAGGATTCATTTTTCCGAATGGCCTGCAAAACCGCCGCGAACTGCGGTCCTGCCTGTTGCAGGTACTGCTCGATCTGGGCCGGGCTTAAGGGCTGTAACAGCACAATCCAGCGCATGACGTGCCAGGGTTGCAAGTCCTGGAAAACCTGTGTGCGGCTACAGACCACCATTTGGCAACAAAGATAGCACTCACGAAATTGGTTGATGGCTTCGGCGCAGGCGCGGCGATGTTCACGCTCCACTTCGTCCAGCCCATCCAGCAGGAGGATTAATTGGTCATGCTCTAACCATTTTCGGGTGGAATCAACCGGGATGGAATACTGGGGGCTTTTTAATTCTTGCAGTACCCATTCCTCGAAGGGCAAACGTTCATTTCCCCATGAAGCCAACTTAAGCACTACCGGCACCGGCTTCTCGACATCTTGCGCAGCGTCTTCCAGCAAACGCTGTGCAAGGCGCAGCAACAGGATGGTTTTTCCGGAGCCAGCCTCGCCTAAAATAAGCACGGGATGTTCGTAATTTTCCCGAAAAAAATCATACAGAGATGTTTGTGTATCCAGAACTTCGGCTTCAGACCCGGTGACTTTCAGCATCTCGCCTATGTCTCCCTTGCCTTCAAAATAGATCGGACGATAGGCCTGGTTTTGCAACGGAACCGGGATTGCGCTTTCGGCTTGCACCTGGGCTTTCAAAAAGCCATTCGTCCAGGCCGATTGGACCCGTTTAATTAAGGTTTTACGGCGCTGCAAATCGAGTTTCTGGGCCGGGTCGGGGGATGGGAGGTGTGTGTTGTGGTAAACATTTATGTCGCGTAAGGCAATGTCACCGCCGTGCGTGTTTATATCGCCATTTACATACGCCCCGCCGCCTGTATCTACATTATCAGTGCCAGGGTCGGCCCTGGTCTCAGCGGTAGCAGATGACTTCTCCTGCTTTTTGCTTGCCATGAGTGCCTCCTGATTGAATAACAACGCGATTTAGACCGGACTGCTGGATGGTCTCATATCGGGAGATTTTCGACTCCCAAAAAAAATGTTTAACCTGTGGGGGGAAGCTTCCCCCCACACCCCTCTCTCAGAAAAGCAGAACCCGGGACTCAGGATTCAGAAATCAGAAGTCAGAAATCGCCAGGGAAACAACACAACGAAAACCGAGATGGTAGCGGAAGGTGTCTGGGATGTACCAGCCGCGGGAAGCACAGCGCGCGAGCCTACCACTGAAGTCCCACGAGCCGCCCCGAAGTGAACGGCGCTTGCCTTTTTCGAACCAGTCTGCCGACCATTCCCAAACGTTGCCGCTCAGATCAAAAACCCCTTCCTGGCTCTGCCCGAGTGGGTAGGCGCAAACGGCAGTTGTGCCGTCCCCGCGCCCCAGTTCTTCCGCAACATTTGCCCTGGAAAAGTCAAACTCACCCTGCCAGGGATATTCGCGCCCGTCATTAAAGCGCGCCGCGCGTTCCCATTCGAGTTCGGTTGGCAGGCGTAACTGGTAGTTTTTGGGCAGGTTAAAGCCCAGCGGCTGGCTGTTCAGCCAGTTGCAGTAGGCCTGGGCTTCAAACCATGAAATACCAACTACCGGGGCAATCGGGTTATTCCATTTTGCGCTGTCCCAGTACTGGGGTTGGTTGCGCTGCTCCAGCGGGCGGCGCGCCAGCAAATCCTTTTCGTAGCTTTCTGTTGCCTTGGTTTCATACTTGTCGGTGCGCCAGTCCCAGCCATCCTTGCTCCACCAGTCCGGGTTATCGTAGCCGCCGGCCTTGAAAAATCGCGCAAATTGCAGGTTGGTGACCGGGTATTTGGCAACCCAATAAGGATGTTTGATTTCTTGTTCTTCTTTTTTATCGCCGTACAGGAACTTTCCCGGTTGAATCTCAACAAATTCATCCAGATCATCCGGTTTCCAGCCCAGCTTGCCCAGGGCCAGCCCCGCGCGGCGGCGCAGGTCGGGCTTGGCGGCCGGGTCTTGCATGGCCGGGATCAAGGCTTCGATAACCCTGGCCGCGCTTGCAGGGGTGATGCCATCTGGCAGGGCATCCAAGGCGGCTTCACCAGCCAGCACGGCGGCTTCGGCGGGCGCGCCGCCAGGCACCTGCGCCAGACCTTCAAGCACCTGCCCGGCTACACGCGGCAGGTTTTGGATGATGCCAACGTAAGAGACAACCAGCAGAGCCACTTCACGCCAGGCCTGTTCGCCAATGTGCGGGGCCAGGGCAGTCACGATTGGTTGCGGGTCACCCTGGGCTTTGAAGGCCAGAGCCACTGCCGCCAGGTATTCTTCAAAGGTAAGGTGGATAAAACCGTATTCGTCGGCGCCGCGTTCGAGCAGCAGGGCAGCGTGTTCGCGCACATCTGATAGAAATTGAGCGCTGGCAGCTTCAGGGTCAGGCGCACTGCGGGAGCTGAAAATTTCTTCCAGTTTGCGATGCAGATCGGGCCGTTTGACCAGGCCCACGCCAGGGTTGACTTCGTGCATCCACAAGGCCAGCGGGGCCAGCACACGAGTGGTCTGGACTTCATCCAGGTCGCGGCCGGTTGCGCGTCCGCTCATGCTGCGGGCGCGGTTCCAGGTGCTGAGCAGGGTTTTAACGTACTGGTCATATAACTGCACTCGCCGTTCGGGCAGGGTGACGCCTTTACGCTTCATCAGGGCCAAAATGGTCAGTAGCAACGGGTTGGCCGCCAGGCGGCGGACACCGTCGTTGTTCTGCATGGCTTCGAGCAGTTCGCGGCGCTCCTGTTCGGCATCGTGGCGGGCTACGGCAGTATCGCCCAGTGCTTGCTTTTCAAGGGCGCTGGTCCAATGACTGATGAACTCAGCAATTTCATCATCGTCAAAGTCTACCAGCGTACATTCGGCCATGCCGTCGGCCACCGAGCGCACCGCGCGGTAGCCGACCACGCGGCTGGTCAGCACAAATTTATTGCCTTTGCGGCGGTGGGCGCTGTAAAAATCGGTCACGCGTTCGACGACCGTATTGCGCAGGGCCAGGTCTTTGACTTCGTCCAGACCATCCAGGAGCAGCAGGGCCTTCCCGCTCGCCAGGGCTTCGCTTAGCATCGGACCAAGCGGAAAATCACAGCCGATGTTGTCAAAATATTCGCCAATGAAGGCATCCAGGCGGATGTTCTTTTCGACCAGGACGTTGGCATAGGCCGCCAGCGGCAGCAAAATCGGCAGGCGGCCATCCAGCCCGAGCGATTGGCCTTCGCCGCGCGCCAGTTTGAGCGCCAGGAATTTTAGGAAGGTGGTTTTGCCTGCGCCGGGGTCACCCAAAATAATGACACCGTCTTTGTCTTTGAGAATGTCGAGTAATGGCTGCGGCTCGCCCAGGCGCATGGCTTGCAACGCTTCGGGGTCATCTTGGGCGGCCTGGCGTCCGGCCAGTTTCAGGCTGCGCTCCCAGGTTTCGCCTTTGGGCACCTCGCGGCGGGCTTTGAGCGGCACGTACAGGTCGAGCAGTTTCAGCTGCACGGGTACGTTTTCGGCAGTGCCCATGCCTTTCATGGTCAGGTACGCGTGGCGGTCGTGGATGTACTGGAGATAGATCTGGGTGGCGGCTCTGAGCGTTTCTTCATCCAATTTGGGCTTCGCACCCTGCCAAACCTGCTGCGCCACATGCTCGATCTTCAATTCTTGAATCTGGAGAATGGTGCTGTCACTGATATTTCCCCCCGCCGCCACCCCGCCTTGCCCGGCGCTGGTGGTTTTATCGCGTCCGGTGAAATCCCCGCCGCCGGTTTGGACATTCCCGCCGACATAAGCCCCGCCGTCGGTACTGATTTTCGTCTTGTTGACCGGGGGCAGGGGCGTGAGCGCTGTTTTCTGCCCGCGCCAGGCTAGGAAGGTGAAAAAGCCTGAGATACCCGAGCCGAGAGCCGAAAACAAAGCCACCAGCGAATCGAGGCTCTGGAAGCGTTCTCCTTGCTGGTCGAGCAAGGCAACCCCATAATCTCCCCATTGCCAGGCGGCCAGGGCCAGCAGGGCCAGGAAAACGGTGATGACGAGTGAAGACAGCCAATTTTTCATGATTGCTCCAAATAGTCGCGATTTTCAAATCGCGGTACATGCTCGAACGAGACAGGGCGCGATGTGGTTAGATTTATTTTACGCCGAATTCGGCCACCGGAACCAATCCCCTTTTGCCGCGCGCGGCTTTTTTGAAGGCCAGGAACAGGTTTTCGTAGGTGGCGAGCTTTGGGTAAAGATTTTTGTAGGCGACGGCCATGCGACATTCCTGTGACGCGGCTTGAAAGCCGCAGTACGAAACAAAAAAAATCGTTTAATATGTGGGGGCGCTACGCCCCCCACACCCCCAGTTCAGAAAAGCAGAAAACCGAATTCAGAATCCAGAAGTCAGGAATCAGAAATCGCCAGGGAAACAACACAACGAAAACCGAGATTGAGGTCGAAGCCGTCTGGGAAGAGCCTGAGGCGGTAAGCACAGCGCGCGTTCCAACTATCGTTGTTCCACGAGCCGCCCCGAAGGATGCGCAGGGATGCGCCGCTAGAATTTTCACGGCCATCGCCAATTTTGTAGGGATAGCCATATTCCGGGTTGTACAGATCGTTGCCCCAGCGCGAGTGCTGCCATTCCCAGGTATTGCCAGTCAGGTCGAACAGGTCGGTTACAGGAGTGCGCCCTTGTGGGAACAGACCCACCGGGTTGGTTTGTTTCAGGCCGGTTTCGTCAATATTGGCGTGGTCATCTTGCCAGTCATTTCCCCAGGCCCATTTGCGGCCGGCCAGCCCGCGCGCGGCATATTCCCATTCGGCTTCGGTCGGCAGGCGCAAGGCGTGGCCCTTGGCGAACAATTTGGGTTCGATGGCGCACAGGCGTTCATCCAGCCAGTTGCAATAGGCCATGCTTTCATACCAGCACAGGCCCACCACCGGACGGGTGGGCGCGCCCCACTGCGGATCGTTCCACCAATAAGGCTGGTGCCGCTTTTCTGCCGGACGCTTGGCGAGCCAATTCTGGTAATTCTTGCGCACATCATCATCCTTGATGCTCGAAAGATCATAATCCGCGCCATTGCGCCAGGCCCAGCCTTCGGGTGTCCAATATTTTTCGGTAGTGTAGCCGTCAGCATCAATAAAATGGCGATACTGGGCATTGGTAACCGGGTAGCGGGCCATGTAAAATTCTGGCATGGTCACGGGGTGGGCGGGTTTTTCATCGTCATCGTCATCGTCATCGGCATCTTTATCATCTTTGGCGCTGCCCATCGTAAAAGTTCCCGCCGGGATTTTTACAAAACCGAGCAGGGGTTCCGGCTGACCGCGCAGCAAGACAGGCAGGTGCAAACGCTTCTCATCAAAGCGCGGGTCGCCCAGGGTCGCAAGGGTATCGGCGGCTTCCAGGCGTTGGGCGGGGGTTAACAGGCCGTCTTCCACGATCCGCACCAGCCAGCGGCGCAGTCGATCGGTGATCGTTTCGAAGCTTTCTTCAGCGGGGGCGCGTTCTTTCAGGCGCATTTCGAGCAAGGCCTGCCCGGCCAAGACAGATGCCTGCCAATCGGTTTCGGAAATGTTTTTGGCATAGGCCACTTCGCCAGGCACAAGGGTTTGCACCAGGCCCACCGCGCCGCCCAGCCCACCCAGGCGTTTTTTGCCTACCCCCAGCAGAAAGACCTCGCGCCACCAGGTCAGGTCGCTATAAACCAGTTGGCGCAACTTTAGGGCCATATCCTGCTCTACAGCGGCCAGGTGACAGGCAGCCAGGTATTCCTGGAACGAGCGATGCGGAAAGGCATATACATTTTCACGGCGTCCCATCAGCAAACCGGAGCGGGTTTCCAGGTAGCGTACCAGCAAATCGGCGTTGAAATCTTCGGGCAGCATGGCGCAAAAAACATCCAGCACTTCACCGCGTGGGATGTCGGCAGAATCGCCATCTCTTTTCTCGTCTCCCGCCTGACGCAGGTGGATCTGGTAGGCCAGCTTTTCGAGCGCGGCGCGAATTTTCTCTTCGCCCAAGCCGAGCGCTTTGCTGATGCTTGGCTCCCAGTCGGCCTGCCCTTGCTCGTTACGCACTTCACGTCCGCGCTGCCAGCGCGAGAGCAGCAATTTGACCGATTCTTCATACAAATCGGCGCGGTCTTCGGGCAGTTTGCCCCAGGAGGAATCGAGGGTTGCCATCAGGGTCAAGAGCAGCGGGCGCGAAGCCAGATCTGCCAGGTATGGTTTTTGCTGGATGCCGCCGGCCAGGCGCTCGCCGCGCTCGCGGGCGGTTGCCACATCCCAGCCCATCACAGTCCGCACGGCCTGATACCAGCGTTCGATGAAGCGGTTGGCCTGTTCTTCATCGAAAGGCGCCAGCGCCAGCAGTTGAAAGCCGGGCAGCCGCCACTTCGGGTCGGCATAGGCATACGGCCGGGCAGTCAGCAGCACCCGGCTTTTTGCAGACATTCCGCATGCCAGATCGTTGACAGCTTCGAGCAGGCACTTACGCCGCCGGTCGGCATCTGGCACTTCGTCGAGTCCATCCAGCAGAAACAGCCCGCCGTCTTTCCCAAGTCGGTTTTGCAGGTAAGGAATTAATTGCGCTGCCGCTGCTTGCCCAATTCGCTCACTGATTTCAGCAAAAAAGGCCTGCCATAACATACGCGCTGAACCCTTACTGCCATCAGTTGGTAGAAACTTGGCCCCCTGGCGCAGCACCAGGCGTACTGGCAACAGGGTTTTCAGGCTTTCAGGCAGTTCGGGTTGGCGCTCAAAAACGATGGAGTCGGCAAGTAGGAAGGTCAGGTAATTGGTGAAGGTGGTCTTGCCTGAGCCGGGGTCACCGACCAGGGTCAGCAGACGCGCCTGTGGCTCGGCAATTGATTCCAGCAGTTTGGTGCGCTCCCCTTCCTTGCCGCGCGCCAGGTGCAATCCAAAAGCGCGCAGGTCTTTCTCTTCTTCTGCGTTTCCCAGGGGCGAAACCACGTGCAAATCAGTGTACACATCACTCAGCGAAACGCCGTCCTGGCTGAGCGGGTCGGCAAAGTTGGGGTCAACTACACCCAGCGGCAGGCGCCGGCATTCCAACGATAAGGAGCGATAGTACATTTTAAGCAGGGCTTCGGGCGGCACTTGGTCAGCACCCAATGTAACCCGGTTATTATCCCCGGTGATCACGATCACCCCCTGGGCATTGCCACCGATGATGACCGAACCATCCGCCAGGGTTGCCAGCACCTGGTCGCGGCCAACGAAGGCCCCGCCGCCGGTCTGCACGTTCCCGGCCACAAATGCGCCGCCCTGGGTTTCCACCAATGGGTGTAACTCCGCTTCGAGCGCTTCGATCCGCTCTGCAAAATCTTCTCCCTGCTCTTGCAGGGCGCGGTAAGCGGCAATCTTTTTGCGCAGGGTTTCGATTTGTTCCTGAAGGTTGGGCATGCTGGCCTCCCCGTATGTGGTTGATGTTCATTGTAAAGAAAAAGACGAGCAACCGACAGGCAGGCTCGTCTTTTTCTTGTGCTAGCGAATCACGTTTTCAAATCCGTTCAGGCTTTCCTGGCGATACCAGTCCAGCCAGGTGTGATCTTCCGGAAAATAATGTTGGAAGAAGCGTGAGGCTGTGACCAACTTCTCGATCAACCGAATTTCGGAGTCAGTCCAGGGTTGTATCTTTTGTTCGGTTTCTGTTTTTATTCGGTGAACACCCAAATAAAGTTCTGCGGTTCTCCAGGCAAAAACTATCAGCTCCCCGTCTAACTCCAGGGAATTATCTAAGTTAATGAGTTCGCCCAATTTTATTTTGTCGCTGGTATTGGTTTCGAAATGGATCAAGGCCGGATGAGATATATTAATACTTGTGGCAACCTGGCGCAAAGTCATCTTGTGCGATTTACGAAGATATTTCACATACCTGCCTAAATCAGAAAGAATAAAAACACCTGCGGAAAAGTAGATTTTTTTCAAAGCATCAGGTGAGAATTCTTGGGGATATTGAAAGTCCAGGTCCGGCAGGTATTGGCGGGCAATTCCATCCTGGTTATCCGTTACATTCAGCAGTGAATAAAAGTTTGCAGCCAGCAATGCCCTTTTTTCTGCATCTATCTCTGGATTATATTTTTCAATAAAGAGAGAAATAAGGCGAGTAACTATCGATGGTGCCACACCCCTCCGGAGAATTCCGCTAGAATCAAGCAATTCAAGGTCATTGAAATTTAGGCAGGGATAGTTTTCAATGGCTTTATCTTGTGATAGATAGATTTCAGGAATCGGCAAACCTTCTTTTACAAATCCTTTTGTAAATAAATCCACCCAAGACAGTTCCAATGCGTGCATAACTCGAACGGCAGTCAACAAGGTTACTTGTGACTGCTGATTTTCGATACGGCTTAGGGTCGCGTGAGTAACGCCACTTTTCTCAGACAATTCAATGAGCCGCCATCCTTTTTCTTTGCGCTTTTCAAAAAACCATTCTGCTATTAATTTTGCAAACATAGTTTCCGCTTTTCTGCTGAAAATGATTTGGAAGTGTTTCAGCCAAAACTCTTTAGCAATTTGATAATTATTGAACAAAAAAAGACTTGAAATCTAAAGGAAATGGTGTATAATCAACTTTAGGTAGATGTACGTAAATATACATTATTTCATCGTGAAACTTAGGATTTAGCGTCATGACAATTTCTTTGGATCGTTTAAAAATCGTTTTGCCTGATTTTTTGGAATATATGACTGGTGTTCGCGCTGCAACGGATTCTACGGTAGCAGCTTACAAACATGACATCGATACGTATCTGGAATTTCTGCAGAGCAAAGCAGATATTGTGCCAGGCGAATTTGTGATTAATGAGCGCACCATGCGCGGGTTTGCCATTTTTTTACGCGCTCGTGGCAATGTTGATAGTACAGTTCAAAGGCGGCTGGATGGCATTAGCGCTTTCTGGAAATTTCTTCATGATCAATACGATTTCGAAGAACCAAAATCTGCAAAGGGCTGTGGCATTCGTTTGAAAAATAAACGCAATCCCAGCGTGAACATCCCACGCGCAGAATACAAAACTTTTATGGAGGCAATATATGATGACTTACGCAAAATCAAATGAGTTTCGTTATTTCAGGGATCTATCCATTGTTTGGCTGACCCGTAACTCGAAATTTCCTGTTCAGCAAGTTCTTCAAAAGAAGTTGGGCGATTTCAGTGAATTGAACAAATTCTTCACCAATGACCTGCTTATCACTTACAAATCTTTGCGGGATCAGCTTGAGACAGATGAACAGTGGCTATTTCCTACCGATGATGGAAATTTATACATGTCCAGAAAGTTTACCCAAAATATTCAACGCATGCTTGAAAAAGCAAATATGCCAACAAAGCCAAACCATCCGGACAAAATGAGCCAGGCGCAGGTTGAGGCGCTCTTGGGTCTGCGTTTTTCATATCAAAGGCCGGTTTATCAACAAACCATTTCTGGGGCGTTGCTTGGACTTCAAGCCATGCGTCCAGAAGAAGTTGCCGGCTTACGCAAAAAAGATATCGATCTTGATAGTCAAACAATTTTGCTTGAAGATACCAAAAGTCAAAAGCCACAGTATCTTCCCATTCATCCTGATTTAGTGAAGCCGCTGACCACTTACCTTGCCTATCTTAAACCCAATGAACCGCTTTTTGTGACCGGCACTGGCGCTCAGTGGAATCGCAAAGATGTTCACCACGCAGTCGGGAAAATTGCCAGCCAGTGTGGCTTGGAAGGTATCAACCCTCGTCGCCTGCGTTCAACCGTTGGGCATGAAATGATCTATGGCGGCGTTCCACTAAACGCAGTGAGTTTGATATTACGTCATAGCGATGAAGCAACTACCGCCCGGCACTACACCCACTTGCAAGATATCGCTGATGCCCGCAGCGTGCTCAACCAGTTCCGCCCCGTTGAAACACCACAAGAATAGGAGAACAGACCAGATGCGCACATTTTTGATTGGAAAGGTTCAAAACCGCATTATGTCCGTACTTAAGGGTGCCTCAGGCCAGTCTATAAGCCGCATTCTGTCCAACGCTTGCGCGTCTGGGCGGTCATCTATCTGGCAAGCGCGTCGCCGCGCTGCTCAAGCAGCCTACCCGGGACTGGCCCTCTCAACAGAAGGCACATAAGGAAACGAGCACATTTCCCGTTGGTCCGCAGACCACTTCGTCCCTGCTTGACCTTGCTCCCGGCGGGGGTTACCAGGCCGCCCGTATTACTACGGACACCGGTGGTCTCTTACACCACCTTTTCACTATCACCGCCCACCCGCGGGGGTGAGGGCTACCTGTTTTCTGTGGCCCTGTCCGGCAGGTTGGCCCTTCATTAAATGAAGGATCGCCCCGCCCCGGGTATTATCCGACGCCGTGCTCTATGGAGTGCGGACTTTCCTCGACCCCGCAACGCGAGGCCGCGACCGTCCGACCAGCCTGAGGCAGTTGGATAATACCATAAACTGAACCCGGTTATAATCGTCCTCATGCAAATCTCTGAGCATCTTCAGGGCATCCTGGCTACCCTGCCCGCCAAACCCGGCTGTTATTTGATGAAAAACGCTGAGGCCAAGATTATTTACGTCGGCAAGGCGATCAATCTCAAAAACCGGGTGCGTTCCTACTTCCACGCCGATGCCAGCCACGACAACAAGACCCGCCGCCTGGTGCGCGAAATCGCCGACCTCGAGTGGATTGTGGTCGGCTCGGAGCTGGAAGCGCTGATTTTGGAAATGAACCTGATCAAGCGCCACCGGCCCAAGTACAACGTGCGCTTGAAGGACGATAAACGTTACCCGTATATCAAAGTCCACTGGCAGGATGCCTACCCCAAAGTGACCGTCACGCGCCAGATGGCCGAAGACGGCGCGCGCTATTTTGGCCCTTATACCTCGGCCTGGGCAGTCTATCAGAGCCTGGATGTGCTCCGCAAAGTCTTCCCGTATTTAACCTGCGACCGTGAAATCACCGGCCAGGACAAACGCGCCTGTTTGTATTACGATATTAAATTGTGTCTTGGCCCGTGTATTGGCGCGGTAGACCAGCCTGCTTATCGCCAGATGATTTCAGACCTGATGGAATTCCTGAGCGGACACTCACAGCCGATTATGGATCGCGTCCAGGCCGAGATGGAACGGGCGGCGGATGAATTACGCTTCGAGAAAGCCGCCTCGCTCCGCGATCAGCTTAAGGCGATGCACAGCATTGTCGAACGCCAAAAGGTTGTCTTTGCGGCAGATTACAAAGATTCGGACGTGATTGCGATGGCGCGCGCCGATGGCGAGGCCTGCGTCCAGATTTTCTTTGTGCGCGCCGGAAAATTGATCGGACGCGAGTATTTTGTGCTGGAAGGCACGGAAGACGCGCTCGATAGCGAAGTCATCGCCGAATTTGTCAAACAGTTTTATACTGAAGCGGCCTCTCTGCCGCAGCAGGTTTTGCTTCCGCAGGAAATTGAGGAGGCCCGCATCATTCAAGAGTGGATGCGCTCGCGGCGCGGCGGCAGCAAGGTAGAAATCCACGTCCCGCGTGAAGGGCAACCCCACGAACTGGTCCAGATGGCGGCTGAAAATGCCGCCGAGACTCTTGCGGCGTTGCGCGCTCAATGGCAGTCCAACAGCCACAAGCAGGAAATGGCTCTGGCTGAATTGCATTCGGCGTTTAACCTGCCGGCCCCGCCCAACCGGATGGAGTGTTATGATGTTTCGCACATCCAGGGGGTTGCCACGGTCGGCGCAATGGTCGTCTTCGAGCAGGGCGTGCCGGCCAAACGGCTCTATCGCAAGTTTAATATCGACAGCACCTCGATTGGCAAACCGGATGATTTTGCAAGCATGGAGGAGATGCTCACGCGCCGTTTCAAACGCTGGGCCGGCCTCCAGCCTGAGGCAAAGGCCGGTGTAACGGCAGCCCAGGCCCCGGGTGCGAAGCCGGACGAGGCTTTTTCCATCCTGCCGGATTTGATCGTGATCGATGGCGGCAAAGGCCAGTTGGGACGAGTCGTCGGCGTCCTTGAGCAGTTTGGCCTGGCAGAGCAGGTTGCGGTGGTCGGGCTGGCCAAGCGTGAGGAGGAGATTTTCTTCCCGCACCAATCAGAGCCGCTGCTTTTGGCGCGCCATTCGCAGGGGCTGTACCTGTTGCAGCGCATCCGCGACGAGGCCCATCGTTTTGGGATCACGGCCCATCGCAAGCGGCGCTCGAAGCAGGGCATGGCTTCGATTTTGGATTCAATCCCCGGAATCGGCCCGGTTCGGCGCAAGGCCCTCTTGCGGCATTTCGGAAGTGTGGATAAGATTAAAGAAGTGCCCCTCGAAGCATTGATTGAGATCGTGCCGCGCGAGGTGGCAGAAAGTCTCAAGGCGCACCTGGAATGAAGACGATTTGGATTGTGGATGACGACCAGGAAATGGCCGCGGCCGTGACGTTGATGCTAAAATTGCTTGGGCATTCAACGCGTCACTTCTTGAATGCGCGCCTGGCTGCAAAAGAGCTGCTGGACGGAAAGCGGCCCGACCTGCTGCTGCTGGACATCAGTATGCCCGAAGTGACGGGGATCATGATGCTTGAGTTTGTCCGCCGCCGGCCCGAATGGAACGATTTACCGGTGATGATGCTCTCCTCTGAAGCGACCGACACGCAGGTGGACGAAGCCTATCAATTGGGCGCAGACGGGTATGTCATGAAGCCAGCCTCGCTGGACGAGCTGGAAACAGCTTTGCAAGCGGTCTGGAAAAAATATTTTAAGGAGTAATTGATTATGGCAAACAAGAAGCCAGGTACAAAATCCAACAAGAACAAACCAGAGAAAAAAGAATCGCAGAGCGGGCTGGTGGCTTACCGCGTTATCTTTATTGTCATTTCGTTGATCCTGCTGCTCTCGCTCGTTCTCTCGTCGATTAGATTCTAGCGCAATTTTGCGGGTATAATTCTGAGACGCGGCGCAAGGCAGGCCGCGTTTCTTTTCGTATTTTTGCACAAGGATTGATGATTTATGCTCGAAAAACTGGCAGGCATTGAAGAACGTTACGAAGAACTGACCCGGCAGCTCCTGGAGATCGGCAGCGATTACCAGCGCGCGGGCGAAATTAACAAAGAACGCAGCGATCTGGAGACCCTCGTCGAAAAGTCGCGCGAGTATCGCCAAATCTGCATACGGCTCGATCAGGCCCGCGCGATGCTCGAAACCGAAAAAGATGAAGAATTGCTCGCACTGGCCGAGTTGGAAATCAGCGAACTCGAAGAGCAAATTCCAGCCCTGGAGAAGGCCCTCAAGAGTATGCTGGTTCCGAAAGACCCGCGCGATGACAAAAACGTCATCGTTGAAATTCGGGCCGGAACCGGGGGCGACGAAGCCGCCCTTTTTGCGGCAGATTTGTTCCGTATGTATTCGCTGTATGCCGAGCGCCAGCGTTGGAAGCCGGAAGTGCTTTCTTCCAACGAAATCGGGATTGGCGGCTACAAAGAAATCACCTTCGAGATCAAAGGCCACGGCGCCTATTCCAGGCTCAAATATGAGTCGGGCGTCCACCGTGTTCAGCGTGTGCCGGCCACCGAGTCTCAGGGCCGCATCCACACTTCGACCGCCACCGTCGCCGTCATGGCTGAGGTCGACGAGGTCGAAATCCAGATCCCTGAATCAGATGTCGAAACTGAAGTCTATAAATCGGCGGGCGCGGGCGGACAGAACGTCCAAAAAAACTCAACCGCGGTGCGCCTGACGCACAAACCGAGCGGAATGGTCGTGACCTGCCAGGATGAACGTTCGCAGCTTCAAAACAAACTGCGCGCGATGAGCATCCTGCGCGCCCGATTGTTTGAAATGGAAGAAAACAAGCGCCGCTCAGAGATCGAAGCCGACCGACGTTCGCAGGTCGGGAGCGGCGAACGCTCCGAAAAAATCCGGACTTACAACTACCCCCAGAGCCGCGTCACCGATCACCGCATCGGGCTTTCTTCGTATAACCTTCCGGTGGTGATGGAAGGCGAGATCGAAACCTTCATCGAGGAGCTTTCGACCCGTGACGAAGCCGAGCGCCTTTCTGGCGGCGGCGACGACGAATAGCCTCGACCGTGAACCTGGCTGAAATTAGCGTCCGTCTTGGGCCGCATACCGAAACCCCCAGCCTGGATGCGCACGTACTTTTTGCGCATATCCTTCAGAAGCCTAAAAGCTGGCTGCTGGCTCATCCTGAAACTCAGCCCAACCCGGCCCAGGCGGCGGCCCTTGAAGCGGCCCTGCAGCGCCTGGAAAATGGCGAACCTTTGCCGTATGTCTTGGGCCATTGGGAATTTTACGGTCTCGATTTTCAGATCACGCCCGATGTTCTGATTCCCCGGCCTGAGACAGAACTTCTCGTTGAATCGGCTCTGGCCTGGGCCCGGACTCGTTCCCGGAGCGGGGCCGGCCTGCGTTTGATAGAGATTGGGACAGGCTCAGGCTGCATCTCCGTCTGTCTGGCGAGTCTGCTGCCAGAGGCCGAGATCAGCGCGACAGACATTTCTTCGGCGGCCCTGGTGGTCGCCCGCTTAAACGCTGAAAAGCACGGGCTGGCGGGCCGCATCCGTTTTTACGAAGCCGATTTGTTCCCAGCCGGGCCTCCCCAAGCCTTCGATTTGATCCTCTCCAACCCGCCTTACATTCCGACCGCCACCCTTAAAACCCTGGCGGTATCTGACCGCGAACCAACCCTGGCCCTCGACGGCGGCCCAGACGGTCTGGCCGTCATCCGGCGTTTGCTCGACCAATCGCAACGGCGGCTGGCCGCGGGTGGCGCGATCCGGATTGAGATCGAGTCGGGGTTGGGGCAGGCGGTCCTCGCAGCGGCTCAAAGCCACTTTCCAGAGCGCGAAGTCCAAATCCTGCCGGACCTGGCCGGCCTTGAGCGCTTGCTGGTGGTTAACACTTAATTGCTATGGACAGACAGCCTGAAAACAGTGTATAAAGAAAGGCATGAAGACAAAAATCCTTTCAATCAATGACCCTTATGCCCTGGCCCAGGCCCTGGATGTCCTGACTACAGGCGGGTTGGTAGCCTTTCCAACCGATACGGTCTACGGGGTGGGCGCGCTGGCTTTTAATGAAAATGCGGTTGCCAGTATTTATGAAGCCAAGGGGCGCAGCGAGGAGAAGGCAATTCCGGTTTTAATTGGTGACTTTGATCAAATGAATCGCGTGGCGATGGGCGTTGGCAGTCTTTGTGAGAAGCTCGCGCGCCGCTTTTGGCCCGGCCCGCTGACTTTGGTTGTCCCGCGCCACACCAGCATCACCGATATGGTGACGCCTTACCCGACGGTTGGGGTGCGCATCCCTGATTTCGAGCCGACCCGCGAGCTGCTGCGCCTGACGGGGCCGCTCGCAGTTTCTTCGGCCAATCGCTCCGGGCAGCCCAGCCCTGTGGCAGCGCGCGAGGTGGAAGCCCAACTGGGCGGGCGGATTGCGTTGATTTTGGATGGCGGCGTAACGCCGGGCGGAATGCCCTCGACCGTCGTCGATTGCAGCCTGGGCCAGCCGCAAATTTTGCGGGCCGGGCCGATCACCCTCGAACAAATTTTAAACGCGCTGACATAGTGGGCGCGTTTTCTCATCGGTTTCTTATGTTTTGTTCAGGCTCCGTTTAACTTCGCGTCCTAAAATAGGAAGTGCATTCTCCTCGTGTCGGGTAGATAACCCGACAAACAAACCCCGTCAGGCCAGGGCCGGCCTAAACGGGGTTTGGGTTTTTAATTGGCCGTGGAGCTGGCAGGCTAAAAGCCGCGCAGGTATTGGGGCGGGGTCGGCAGCGGTTGGTTGAGGGCTTGGGCGGCGCGCAAAGGCCAGTAAGGATCGCGCAACATTTCGCGCCCCAGCAGCACCAGGTCTGCCCGGTGATTGCGGATAATTTCATCGGCCTGGGCCGGGGCCGTAATCAGCCCAACCGTGGCAGTCCGAATGTCTGCACCCTGGCGCACCGCTTCGGAAATCGGGACTTGATAGCCCGCGCCGACCGGGATATTGGCCTCGGCAGCCCCGCCACCCGACGAGCAGTCTATTAGATCGACCGACTCTGCTTTCAATCGCTTGGATAGTTCAACCGAGTCGGCCACTGTCCAGCCGCCTGCGACCCAGTCACTGCCGCTGATGCGCACCGTCAGGGGCAGTCGCTCCGGCCAAACGGGCCGAATTGCGCGCACAGTTTCCAAAAGGAAGCGGATGCGGTTCTCAAAACTGCCGCCATACTGGTCTGTGCGTTGGTTCGAAAGCGGCGAATAGAAACTGTGAATCAGATAACCGTGCGCGGCGTGGATTTCGAGCCATTCGAACCCGGCCGCTTGCGCGCGCACGGCGGCGGCCCGAAAGGAAAGCTGAACCTCCCGAATCTCGTCCACGCTCAGCGCGCGCGGCGTCCGATAATGCTCGCTGAAGGCAATTGGGCTGGGGCCGACGACCGGCCAACCGGGCGGGTCCCCGATCTGGCTGGCCTGGTCTGCATCCCACGAACGCGGCGAACCGGCTTTGCGCCCGGCGTGGCCGATTTGAATGCCGGCCACGGCTCCATTTTCTTTGATGAAGCCCGTCACCCGGGCCAGCCCGGCGATCTGCTCATCCGACCAGATGCCCAGATCGTGCGGGCTGATGCGGCCTTGCGCTTCAATCGCGGTTGCTTCCGCGATTACCAGGCCTGCGCCGCCCACCGCGCGCGCGCCAAGATGGGAGAGCAGCCAGTCGTTGGCAAAGCCGTGGGTGTAGGAATACATGCACATCGGCGAAAAACCGATCCGGTTGCGCAGGGTGATCCCTTTTATCGTCAGAGGACTGAAAAGATGAGGCATAGCATTATCCTTTTACGGTGATTTTTTCATAAATTGGAGCAGCTCGCCTGTGATGGCCGCGGCTTCGTCGTGCTGCACCCAATGGGTGGCGTTCTCAAAGAAAATCAAGCGTCCATTTTTGGACAATTTCAGGCTCTCTTCGGCCATTTTGGCGCTCAGGGCAATGTCTTTTTTACCCCATAGGATCAGGACCGGCAGCTCGATTTGGGCTTTGGTCTTTTCCTTGAGCGGATGCCGGACGAGGGCCCGGTACCAGTTAATCATGCCGGTCAGCCCGCCGGAATTGGAGTAGGCTTTACGGTATTCGGACAGATCTTCTGGGCTGAAAGTGCCGGGCTGGCCGCTGGCCGTCAGCATTTTTAGGACCCCTTCAAAGTTGTTGAGTCTCATCAGCCAATCGGCCAGGCCGGGAATCTGGAAAAAGGCAATGTACCAGCTTTTGAGCATTTGCTGCGGGTTTTTGCGGATGAAATTCATCATGACCGCCGGGTGTGGGACGTTGAGAATTGCCAGCCGCTCGACCCGTTCCGGGTGCAGCAGGGCCACTGTCCAAGCGACGGCTGCGCCCCAATCGTGCCCCACCAGGGAAACTTTCTCGATCCCAAAATGGTCGAGGATGAAGATCACGTCCTGGCTGAGATGATCCAACCCATAAGCGGCGACAGCTTTGGGCGCGCTCGAAAGGTTGTATCCGCGCTGGTCGGGGGCGATGACGCGATAGCCTTTGGCCGCCAGGGCCATGATCTGATTGCGCCAGCCGTACCAAAATTCGGGAAAGCCGTGCAGCAATAGGATGGGCTTTCCTTCAGGCGGGCCAGCCAGCACGAGGTGCAGGCGAATCTCGGCGTTAATTTGGAGGTAGGTGTGTTCGTAGGCAGGCATTGACGGCTTTCTTTTAGGGTTGTTGGCTAAAATACTCAGCCAGCAAATCTGAAATATCGCTTGCGGTGTGGGCGGAAAGCACCCTGAAAAAATCCTGGCGGGTGGCGCGCTGGCCGGCCATCTGGGTGTAGTAATCCTTCAGGAAAGCAAAGAAAGCCTCGTCCCCGATCCTTTTACGCAGGTCTTCGAGGAAGAGTGCCCCGCGCCGATAGGTGGCGTTGGTGTAGGGGGTAAATCCGTCGTAGGCCGAGACCGGCTGATCGATTTTGCCTTGCGGCGCGTAGAAAGTAACCCGGTAACTCCACCACCACGGCACGGCTTCGGGATAGTGATTTTCGTAAAACAGGCGCTCGCTGTAGGTTGCCAGGCTTTCATCGAGCCAGGGTTCTTTGGCCTGGTCGTTGGCGACTGCGCCGAACCACCACATGTGGCTCGTCTCGTGGGCGGCGACCATCACCAGATAATTGCGCTCGCTTTGGTCGTACAGGTTGTAAAAGGAATTGGGCAGGAAGTACAACCCATCATATTCCATGCCGTCATTGAAGTCGCCCTGCACGACGCTCAAGGATTGGTGGCGGTAGGGGCCAAGCAGTTTGCTGAGTGTTTCAACCGATTTGACGGTGGTTTCGAGCGCGGCCCGCCCGCCCGCTTCAAAAAACGGGAAGTAGTAGCTGTTGATCTGCGCTCCGTCTACGCGGAGGCTGGCAACCTGGTACTCCCGGCTCATCGAGAGCGCAAACGTCCGCCCGGCGCTGAGGCGATAGGTGTTCGAGGCATTCTCAGAACTGGTGATGAATCCGCTGGCGGCGACGACGGGCGCCCGGGCCGGGTCGCTGAAAATCAGCCGGACTTCGTAGTCGGCCAGGTCGTAGGTCAGGTGTTCGCCGTAGAACCAGGGATCGCTCAGCAGCCAGCCGTCCTCGTAGGGCACGATGAAGGGATACCAATCGACCAGATTGAGTTGGTTGCTGGTGTAGCCAAAAATATCGGGGCGGACGAGGTTGGGGTCGGGATTGGGGTTGTGGGCGGGCAGGTTTAGCGTGTAATCAATCTGGAGCGTGATTTCGGCGGCTGGCGGGAGCGCGTCGGGCAGTTGGATGCTCAGTCTTTGACCGGCCAGTTTGTATTCAGGTTCGAGCAGGCCGAAGATGGTCAGTTTTTCGAGCCGGAAAGTTTCCGGCCACAGGTTGGGGACGACCGCCAGGAGGAGGTCATTGAGCGGCGCACCGGTATTGTTCGTGTAGCGAATAGACTGCTTGATCGTAATCACTTTGGTTTCGTAATTGACAAGGGTCTCAAGTTGGTAGTACGGCAGGGTTTTGGGCGCGCTCGCCGTGGGGCTTTGGCTGGGGGCGGGGGCGGTGACGGTCTTGAGCGCGGGAATCGCTGTCAGGGCCGGGTCGGGTGGGTTTGTCGGCGAACCGGCCTGGGGGGCGGGCGGGGTTTCGCTTGGGGCCGGGGCGAGGCTTGGGGTAACGGTGACAACGCCAGGGACGGGCAGGCAGGGGCTTAAAAGGAACATTCCAGCAAGAAGAAGTAGGGTTAGTTTTTTCATCGGTAGTAGAAGTAGCTCTGAATTAAGTCGTCGGCATTGGAGGTGTGATCGGCCAGGACGCTGAAGAAGGTGTCGGCGGTGGCGATCCGCCCCTGGTGGCGGGCGTAGTAATCGCGCAGGAAGGCGAAGAAGGCTTCGTCGCCGATCCGCGCGCGGAGGGCATCCAGAAAGAGCGCGCCGCGCAGGTACACTGCGTTGACATAGGCCCGGAAAGAGCCGGTATTATACAGGCGCGTATCGGCGTAGCCGCTGGGGCCGTAGTAGTTGATGCGGACGTTGTACCACCAATTGAGCAGACCGGGGTAGTTTTGCTCGTAGAAGATGTGTTCGCTGTAGGTGGAGAGGGCTTCGTCGAGCCAGGGCTCGAGGGCCTGATTGTTGGAAACGCCGCTGAACCACCACTGATGGGCGGTTTCGTGGATGCCGATCATGACCAGGTCGTTGGCGGCAGTGCCGTCATATTTGGCGTAAAAACTGCTGGCAAGGAAGTAGAGACCGTCTGATTCAAGACCGTCGTTCAGGTCGGTTTCGATAATCGACAGGCTGGTGTGCGGAGCGGGGCCGTAGATGGTGCTGTAGGTGCGCAGGGCGGCCTGGGTTTCTGCCAAAATGCGCTGGCCGGCGTTGGAATGTTCGGGAAAGTAATAGGACGTGACCGTGATGCCGTTTTCTGTGCTGCTGGTGGTCTGGAAGTCATAACTGGCCGAAAGGGTGAAGGTGCGCGCGCCGGGGTGGACGAATCGCAGGGTATTGCCTTCGTAAAAGAGCGGGGCGCTGGCCGCGACAATCGGCGGGTTGGCCTCGACAAAGGTTAGCCCGATAAAGAAATCGGCCAGCGGATAGGCGAAATTCTCGCCGTAGCTCCAGGGTTCATTCAAGACCCAGCCCTGGCCGGGGATATAGGGCGGCACAAACGGGAACCAGTCGATCAGGTTGGTCTGGCGGGCGGTGTAGCCGAAATTTTGGAAGGTGGCGGAGCTGTAAGGCAGCTTCAGGCTGTAGTTCAGCCCGATGCGCAGGCTTGCGCCGGGAGCCAGCGGCGCGGCCAGCGGCAGGGTCAGGGTTTGGCCTGAAAGGGTGTAGTCGGCGACGGGCCTGTCATCGACCGTCAATGCATCAAGCGTGAAAGTTCCGCGCCACAGGTTGGGGTTGACCGCCAGTAGAATCGTGTCGAGGGTCTGGCCGCTCTGGTTGGGGTAGAAGATTTCCTGGGCAACCGTCAGGCTGCGCCCGGTGTAGTTCCAGAGGGCGTTGATGTTGTAAGTGATGGTGTCAGGTGTCAGGTGTGAGGCGTCAGGTGTCAGGGGCGAGGTGTCAGGGGTCAGGGGCGAGGGGACAGGGAGCAGGGTCGAGGTGTCGGGGGTCGGTGGCACGGGGCTGGCTGATGCGGTCGGCGCTGGGGCTTGGGTGGCAGTCGGGGTCGGGCTGGGTGGGATGGGCCAGGTCGGGGCGGGGGTAGCCTCGCCTGGCTGGAAGGGGGTCAGGCTTGGCAGGTTTTCGACGGTGACGAAGTAGTAGGGCTGGGATGCATTCAGGATGGGCGCGCAGGCGCTTATCAGGAACAGCATCAGAGTCAATAAGCGCGGCCAACGCCGGCTTGTCGTGGCAAAGGCTTCTGACGTGAATCGGTTGGCAGAGTCGCTGGGCATTGTTTGATTATACTGAAAAGTCAGATACAATTTGCGCATGTCTTTCGATGACTTTCTCCATCATTTGCGGCAGGATCAGCTGAGCGCGCCGAATGTAGCCCACTGGCAGGTTTTTCCCGCGCGGGTGGCGGCGTTGCGCCCGCTGCCGCCGGAACTTCCCCAGCTTGTGCTTGAATCGCTGAAGAAAAGCGGAATCAGGGCCCTCTACAGTCACCAGGCCGAGGCCTGGGACGCGGTTCAACGTGCCGAGAACATCGTCCTGGCAACCGGGACCGCCTCCGGCAAGACCCTGGCCTACAACCTGCCGGTTCTGGCGGCGCTGACAGAGAATCCGCTGGCGCGCGCGCTGTATCTCTACCCGACCAAGGCCCTGGCCCAGGATCAGTTGGCAGTACTCAAGGAGCATTTTACAAGCCCCGAGCAGACTGAAACGCAGTCGAAGGGCGGTTCGCCAGTCAATCCGTCCTTCGACTGCGATGCCCAAACCGCATCTCTGCTCAGGACTTGGGCCCCGGTAGCGATTTATGATGGCGATACGCCCACTTCGCGGCGCAAAGCCGTCCGCGAGAAGGCTCAAATCGTCTTGAGCAACCCGGACATGCTCCATACCGGTATTTTGCCGCATCATACCCTCTGGGCTGAATTTTTCCGCAATTTGCGTTTTGTGGTGATTGACGAGCTGCATATCTACCGCGGGGTCTTTGGTTCGCACGTTGCCAACGTGCTGCGGCGGCTGAAGCGGATTGCGGCTTTCTACGGCGCAAGGCCGCAGTTCATCCTGACCTCGGCCACCATCGGCAACCCGGCGGAGCTGGCCGGGCGGCTGGTTGAGGCCCCTCTGACGCTGATCGATCATGACGGTTCGGCGCGCGGCGAAAAACATTTCCTGATTTATAACCCGCCGGTGGTGGACGAGGCTCTCGGCCTGAGAAAATCGTCGATCCAGGAAGCCGTCCGGCTCGCCACGGAATTGCTGAAGGCCGAGGTTCAGGCGGTCCTGTTCGCCCGCTCGCGGCGCAGTGTCGAGATTTTGCTGAGTTATTTGCAGGAAGGTGCGCGATATTCGAGAATCGATAATCGAAATTCGACGAATATCCAACCTCGAATCTCTAATCCCGAATCTCCAATCTCCAATCTCGAATCCCCAATCTCTAATCCCCAATCTCTAATCTACAATCCCCAATCTCCAATCCGTGGCTATCGTTCGGGCTATCTGCCCGCTCACCGGCGCGAGATCGAGCACGGCTTGCGCTCTGGCGCAGTCCGGCTGGTGGTGGCGACGAATGCCTTGGAATTGGGCGTCGATATCGGCGGGCTGGACGCCGCCCTGCTGCTGGGGTATCCCGGCTCGGTTGCGTCGACCTACCAGCAGGCCGGGCGTTCCGGGCGCGGAGCGCTGCCTTCTGCCGCGATTCTAGTCGCTTCGCCGGCCCCGCTCGATCAGTACCTGGCCCACCATCCCGAAGCCTTGTTTGGGCGTTCCCCGGAGCGCGGGCTGATTAACCCAGATCATTTATTGATTCTGCTCAACCATATCCGCTGTGCGCTGTTTGAACTGCCTTTCAGCGCGGACGAGGGCTTTGGCGGGCTGCCGGCTGAAACGATCCAGGAATACCTGCAAGTATTGGCGGCTGGCGGCGAGGCACATGCCGCGCCTGAAAAGACGTTTTGGATGTCTGACGCTTACCCGGCGGCGGGCGTTTCGCTGCGTTCGGCCTCGCCCGAAAATGTCATCTTACAAACCGATGAGGATCCTTCAACACAGCTCAGGCCGCGCCTGCTTGGCGAAGTCGACCGCCAGTCTGCACCCTGGATGGTGCATCCCAGGGCAGTTTACCTGCACGAGGCCCAGCAGTATTATGTCCAGGAGTTGGATTTGGAACGTGGGGTTGCGACTTTGATTCCGGTGGCCCTCGATTATCTAACCGAGCCGCTCAAAGAAACCTCGGTCGAAGTTTTATCGGTGGCAGCAGAGGCCGGGCAAAAAGCCTGGGGCGAAATCCAGGTCACGAGCCGGGTGACAGGCTTTCGCAAGCGGGCCTGGGTTGGCGGAGAAATTCTCGGGCAGGAATCGCTTGATTTGCCGCCAACCGATTTGCAGACGACCGGCTACTGGCTTTCCATCCCCGATGAGACGCTCCGGACGCTGAGCCAGGCCGGTTTGTGGACGAACGCCCCCAATGAGTACGGCCCGGAATGGCCGAAAATCCGCGAACGTGTGCGCGCCCGCGACGGTTATCGCTGTCAGGTTTGTGGCCGGGCAGAAAGCGGACGCCAGCATGATGTCCACCATAAAACGCCTTTCCGATTTTTCATGCGCAGGGCTGAACACCCCGAAAAAGCCCGGGCGGCTGCGAACAATCTTGCCAACCTGGTTACGCTTTGCCCTGAGTGTCACAAAAAGGCCGAGAGCAACGTCCGCATTCGGAGCGGGCTGGCCGGGCTGGGCTATGTCCTGGTCAGCCTGGCTCCGCTTTTCCTGATGTGCGATGCAGAAGACCTGGGACTGCACATCGAGCCGGAGGCTTTTGCGGTCAACGGGCTGCCGACCCTGGTGCTGTATGACCAGGTTCCGGCAGGCATCGGGTTCAGCGAGCGACTGTTTGAATTGCACGCGGAATTGCTGGCGCGCGGGCTGGAGCATGTCCGCTCTTGCGCTTGCGAAGATGGCTGCCCGTCCTGCGTTGGGCCGGGTGGGGAAAATGGCCTGGGTGGCAAGCTCGAAACGCTGGCGCTGCTGAAACAGCTGGCGGGCTAGGCGCCCGAGAAAATTATCAGAACCCCAACTCCTTCAGAATCTCGCCCTCGCCCTTTTTGGCTTTGTGGCCGAGCAAATCGCGCCAGAACTTCTCGTCATACCTGCGCGAGCGCACCGGCAGCGGCATCGGCACGCCCCAGCCGAGCAAAAGGACTTCTTCTTTGGGCTGCAGGCGCGCCAACATGCCACGAATCGCATCCCGCCCGGAGAGACCGGAGAGCACAGCCTGGATGTCGAAGTCATCGCCCAACCAGCCGCTGATGCGCGTCCCCAGCTGTGACATGACCTCGTCGTAGATTTGCGAGGGGCGCTGGTCGACAACCAGCAGGGTCACGTAATATTTGCGCAGTTCGCGCGCAATGGTGGCAAAAGTCGTTTGGGCCGCCATTTCACGGTTGAGCAGTTTGTGGGCTTCCTCCACCACGATCACCAGTGGGCGCGGCTCTTGGGCCAACCCGCCGCCCTTCGAGCGGAACTGGTTGGTGCACTCCTCCCACGCATCGCGAATTTTGCGCGTCAGCAGGTTCGAGACAAACAGATAATCCAGATCGCTTTCAAACTTCCCAAACGATAGAACCACATGCTGGCCGCCCTCCAGGGCCTGGATGATCTGTTTCAGGCTCTCGCTGGCCGGGCTTTCGACGATGTAGGGCTTGTCAAAAAGCCGCCGCAGCTTGTCTTGTAAGGCCTCGGCGGCCATCACATTGACGCCGTTGGCCTGCGCCCAGGCGGCGACGCTGCCCGGATGCGGCATGCGCCTGCTGCGACCCTTCTCGTCCTCAACTTCGATTTCCTCGCGGTTCATGGCTCTGAACTGGGCAAACCAGTCTGTGCGGAAGCAGGTAAAGAGCGCGTTCAGCACGGTCGGTGTTGTTTCGCGCAGGTTGAGTTCGCGGCTGAGGGTTTCGACATCGCCGGTGCTGACGTCGCGCATCGGGATCTCAAGATTAAAGGACGGCACCTGGCCTCGAATGGTGGCCCCGCCTCCCACCCCGACCACCTGGACGCGGCTTCCGAATTTCGTTTTCAACCCGACAACGTTCATCTTCGTATCCGAGGCAATGTCATCAAAGCCATACTCGTTGTGCATGTCCAGCACCAGGACCGAGGCCTTGTTGTGCTGCATCAAGCCGGCCAGGATGAGCCGCGTCAGGAAGGATTTGCCGGTTCCGGTGGCGCCAAAAACACCGGACGAGCGCTGGATGAATTTATCCAGGTTGATGCAGACCGGATGTCCCTGCTCGCGGGTATAGCCGATGACGAGGTTGCCCTCTTTGTCCGGGTCGCCGAAAATGGTGGCGATATCGGCCTGGTCGGCCAGTGAAACCGGGGCATGATGAAGCGGGACGGTTTTGACGGGAATCGGGCGCGGGTCTTCGGGGTGTTCGGCCCGCCAAAGTTTGTAATCGGGCGTGCCGGGTTCTGGGCCGCGCTCCAACATCAGCGCTGGCAGGATTTCGAGGTTGGTGTAGAGGGTTTGCCCATGCAGGGCCTTGGCCAGGGCCGGCGGCAGGCGCGTCTCGGATTGTTCATCCGCAAAACGCGGATCGGTTGCGCCCAGTTGCAGGTCAGTCACCAGGCCATAGAAACGATAGTCGCCGCTATCGACGACGACGAATCCGCCTTCCTGCACTGAAAGCGGGTCAACGGTCAGACGCGCCGAGAAGGATTCTTTCAATCCGCCGCCAATAATGTAGCCAATTTTGGATTGCTGATTTTCGATTTTTGATTGTTGATTGGTGGCCATATTGACCTCGCTATTTCAAGTTTGAACGTGCAGTTTTGATGGATGCCGTGAAGATGGCAACCAGTTCATCGGCTTCTTTGATCAAATCTTTGAGCCGTTCGATGGGAATAATCCCTGCTTCATGGAGCAATTCCATCCAGTAAAGACATTCATCGGCTTCTTCGAGTGAAATGCCAGCTTTGGCAATAAAATCGGCCTTGGATTTTCCTCGACAAGCCGCGCGATAATTTGCGCCAACTGACATCCCGGCTCGGAGAAGCTGATGGCCGATTGTTTTTGCGGTTGTTGTGCCGGGCAATGCTTCAACCAGCTTAATCACCCGCAGACTAAACTGCTTTGTGCGTAGTTTTAGATCTTCTTCATTCATCGCAGACTCCAATGCCATCCAGCAATCAAAAATCTGAAATCAAAAATCGAAAATTTAAAGCACTTCTCCAAGAGCGCCTAAAACGCTCATTAAGGTGGGATAGTCATCCCGCAGCAGCGTGATTAACTCCTGGGTGGCTTTTTCTTTCCACTGGGCATTTTGGGCCGCACCCGCTTGCCGGATGTGCGCGGCCAGAATCTCGCCGATTGGGATGTCTTTGGCCCTCAGGATGTGGCGGAAGTAACCAAATTTGCCGGCACTGGTAAAACGCGCCAGTTCTGTGTCATCGCACAGGTAGATCACATCTAGGCTGAGCGGTGGACGAGGCGGCAGCAGGTGCAGGATTTTGCCATCCTGTTCATAACCCACGCAAAGCACCGACATCTCGACCGGCACGATCCGCCGTTCGCGGTTATCGCGCATCACCTCGGCGCTGACGTTTTCGGCCGTCACCAGTTGACGCACCAACCCGTCCTCGGCGATGTGGATGTCATGGATCAGGCCATAGACCTGGTAGCCGTTCCCGAGCGGGGTGCGGACGAGCGCACCGAAAGCCGGGGTCTCGAATTGGGAGACAGAGCACCCGGCGATGAAGCCGGTTGTCCCGGCCCGCAGTAAACGTCCGATTTCAATTGATGCTGGTGGCATAAAAAACTCCTGTCTCATGTCTTTGCAAGCGAGCGTTCTTCAGCGAGCGAAGCAATCTCTTCTCGACCGGGTTAATCCCCTTTTATCGGAGATTGCTTCGGGCAAAAGCCGCCCCGCAATGACATTAATATTGGCTTCTTCCCGGCAAATCCTTGGCCGATTGTTTAAACGAGCCTTCGTCCGTTTCTTCACCGGCCCGGCGCAATTCTTGTTGGAGCATTTGCTCAATCTGATGTTTTTCTTCGTGCGAAACGACAGCGATTTCGTGGGCGCGGTGCAAGAGATAGGGGTAGGGTTTTGCGCCCATGATGCGGCATTGGCTGACGAGCGTAGCGTGCAATAAGCCCAGTTTTTCAGCATCTTCAGCCACCCAGCCCGGAATTTCGACCCGCACCGGCCAGGGGTGGCCCTCCGTGCCCGCATTCAGGTAGAAAAAATGGAGGCAGAGCACGCCCTGGTAGTGTTTTTCGTTTTTGGTTTGAATTTTGAAAACTGCCGAACGTTCACCCGGCTTGAGCAGCGGATTTCTTTTCTCACCGAACAGCCAGCGATCGCTGACCCCGCGCAGCGGGCGATATTCTCGTAACGATTTCAGATTTTCTGGCCCGGCCTGAGCGATCTCAAGCAGGCGTATTACCAGGTCTGCGCCCGGTTTATCGACATAACCGGCGGTGACGACGCCGCGCGTTTGCAGGCGTGAGAGTACCGTCAGGTATTTTTGCAGGCTTTCAGCGTAAGCGGCCCCATCTTCACCGCCCGCCGACCCCCATAACTCGATTGGGCCGTCGGTCACGGTCAGAATTGGGGCAGCCCCGCTGAACATGGCGGAAAGTTCATCCAGTTTGGAGCGTTCGTCCAGGTCGCGCATCAGGGCGACCATGCCCTCTGAAATGGGGCCGGAAGCGCTGAACAACTCATCGTCGAAGAGCAGCCGGCTGTTGGTGAAAATTTGCGGGGTTTCGCCGCTCTCAAGCCGCAGGACAATCGCGCCGACGTTGATTAGCCCAAACTGGACGGCGGCATGCCGATCTGGGTTGATCTGTGAGCCATCAGCGGCGATTAAAACCGCATTTAACGGCGAGACAGGCGGCGGGCTGTGAAAGTCCAGGCTTTCGTTTAACGGCAGAGCGCAGCGCAGGGCCGGATCGGCCTGTTTGGCGCTTTCCACGATCCAACGTAAAGCGTCCAAATTATCTGCCTGAGCTTTGAGCAGGGCGCGCGCCTGGTTGCGGCGTTGTTCGAGTGTTTTCTTACGCTGTTGGGCGCTGGCCCCAATCTCACGAATTTTTTGGTAAACCTGCTGGAAGTCGATCGCCATCTTTTTTCGCCTTTTAGAACATTTGTTGTATTTTACCCGATTTGAAATATTTGGGGAACTTTTTGGGGGACCGCGGCGTTATAAAGGTGTCGTTTGACATTCAAAGGAGAAGAATATGCGTAACAAATTTTTGATCGTTTCAATTTTAATGGTTTTTGCGGTGCTTCTGAGCGCTTGCGGAAGTGGCCTGGCGGGCCAACCGGCCGCCCGCACGATGACCGTGACGGGGGCGGGGCAGGTTTCGCTCAAGCCAGACATCGCCTACATCAATATCGGTGTTCACACCGAAGACCCCAGCGCGGCAGATGCGGTCGCCAAGAACAATGCCGATACCCAGAAGTTGATCGATGCGCTTAAGGCGCAGGGTGTCGCGCCGGATGACCTGCGGACAGCCGATTTCTCGATCTGGACCAATACGCCCTATAACATGGACGGCCAGCCGGGCGAACCGGTCTATGTGGTCGATAACACCGTCTATGTGACCGTGCGCGATCTGGCCGGCCTGGGCAATTTGCTCGATGCGGCGGTGCGGGCTGGCGCGAACAACATCAATAGCATCCAGTTTGATGTTGTGGATAAGAGCCAGGCAATGAGCACCGCCCGCAAGTCGGCGGTTGAGGCGGCTGAGAAACAGGCTCAAGAATTGGCCGCGGCGGCCGGCGTGAGCCTGGGCGCAATCCAGACGATTTCGTATTACGACAATGGGCCTTACCCGGTCTTTGAGGGCAAAAGCATGGGCGGCGGCGCGGCGATGGAAGCCTCCGTGCCGATCAACCCCGGTCAGATGCAGTTGAACGTGACCGTAACCGTTTCATACGAAATTAAATAACCGAGACCACTTCCCTCCCCAATGGCCTCCCCCGCGCAAGCGCGGGAGGCTTTTTTTGCCTGCGTCAGGAAAGGTATAATTGGGTCAACTTGTTTAAGGAGAAACGCTCATGCTAAAAGTTGGCTATATCGGCCTCGGATTGATGGGCAAATCGATTGCCCGTAACATTCTCAAAGCGGGTTTTCCGCTGCTGGTTCATAATCGCAGCCGGGCGGCAGTCGCCGAATTGGTAGCCGAGGGCGCAGTTGAAGTCTTCAGCCCGGTTGAAATGGCAGGAAGCGTGGATGTGATTTTTACCAACCTGCCAGATTCACCGGATGTGGAGAACGTAGTGCTCGGCCCCGGCGGGATTCTCGAAGCGGCCTACCCTGGGCTAGTCTACGTGGACAACAGCACGGTCAAACCCGCCACTGCCCGCCGCCTGGCGGATGAATTATCGAGAAAAGGGGCACTCGCTTTAGACGCTCCCGTTTCTGGCGGCGACATCGGCGCGCAGAACGGCACGCTGACGATCATGGTTGGCGGCGACGCGGCCGCGCTCGAAAAAGTGATGCCGGTTTTCCGGGCGATGGGCAAAACCGTCACGCACGTCGGCGGGCCGGGAGCCGGGCAGGTGGCCAAAGCCGCCAACCAGATCATGGTCGCCGCCCAGATGGTGGCAATGGCAGAACTGCTGGTTTTCTCGCAAAAGGCCGGGGTCGACCCGCAAAAAGTGGTCGAGGCCATCAAAGGCGGCGCCGCCCAGTGCTGGACTCTGGACGTCAAGCCGCCGCGTTTGTTTGCCGGCAATCGCAACCCCGGTTTCAAGGCCTACATGCAGGCCAAAGACCTGAACATTGTCATGGAAACTGCCCGCGAGTATGGCGTCCCGCTGCCGGGAACAGCCGAAAACGCGCAGCTCTTCAATGCCATGCTGCAAATGGGCATGGGCGAGCTGGACAATTCGGCGGTGGTTGGGGTCTTGGAGAAATTGGCCGGGATTGAGTTGGGAATGCAGAATTCAGAAGGATGAATGATGAATGCTGGTCGAGCAGGGCGCAGCCCATATCGAGCCCAGGCCGCTGGATTTTTGCCATATCCCGGCCCGGGCAAAGCGCAATTGACTGGTTGGGCGGGTAATTTCCAGGCCCACAGACGTTAAAATAACTGTGTGAAGGCCTTTCTTGATTCTTGAAACAAGTTGCCTAATTGGATGTAGAAATTTAAAAGTCGAAAATCAAAAGGCCGCCAGTGTCGGGAGTTGTCCCCGCGCTGGCGGCCTTTCCTATTCTCTATTCTCTACTCACCAATCTCCAATTCCCACTCACTCCTCGTCAAACCCGCTCTGGTACAGCTCGTAATACATGCCGCGTTGGGCGATCAATTCAGCGTGCGTGCCTTGCTCGACGATCTGACCATCGTGGACAACGACAATCTTATCGGCGTTGGTGATGGTCGAAAGGCGATGGGCGATGACGAAGCTGGTGCGGCCTTTGAGCAGGGTCGCCAGGGCGCGCTGGATGACCTGCTCGGTCTGGGTATCGACGCTGGAGGTGGCCTCGTCCAGGACCAGGATGCGCGGGTCGGCCAGCAGGGCGCGCGCGAAGGAGATCAATTGGCGCTGGCCGACGCTGAGTAAAACTCCGCCTTCTTCGACGGAGGTCTGATACCCGTTTTTCAGGTTGCTGATAAATTCATGCGCGCCGACCGCCTGAGCGGCGGCCTGGACTTCTTCAGCTGTGGCGTCCAGACGGCCAAATTTGATGTTGTCCTGGACGGTGCCGTTGAACAGGAAGGGGTCTTGCAGGACGATGCCCATCTGCTGGCGCAGGGAGTCTTGAGTCACCGTTCGCAGGTCGTGGCCGTCGACCAGGACAGCGCCCTCGACCGGGTCGTAGAAGCGCGAGAGCAGTTTGGCGAGGGTCGTTTTTCCGGCTCCCGTTTCGCCGACCAGGGCAACGGTTGCACCTGCCGGGGCGAAAAGCTCAATTTGACGGAGGACAGGCGTCGGGTCGTCTGAGTAGTGGAAGGAAACGTTTTCGAAGCGCACTTCGCCCTTAATCGGCGGCAGCGTTTGGGCGTCCTCGGCGTCCTGTACTTCCACCGGCGTATCGAGTAAATCCAAGAGGCGTTCGCCGCCGGCCATGGTCGATTGCAGGGTGTCAAAACGGCGCGAGAGATCGCGGATTGGGTCAAAGTAGCGGTCGATGTAAAGCACAAAGGCGACCAATACGCCAGGGCTGATGCTTTCGCCCAGCACGGCTGTCCCGCCGACGTAGATGACGGCGGCGGTTGCCAGCGCGCCGAGCACATCGACGACCGGCAGGAAGGTGGCGGCGACTTTGGCGGCGCTGATCAGCGTTTGCAGGTGGTAGCGGTTGGTGAATTCGCTAAAGTTGATGTAGTTGCGCGCCTGGCGGCTGAAGGCTTGCACAACCCGGATGCCGTTGATATTTTCGGCCAAAACCGAGTTGACCCACGAGATGGCGGCCCGTACACGCCGGTAGGCGAAACGGGCCCGTTTGCGGTAGATGTAGGTTGCCAAAACCATGAGCGGGATGGTGGCGAAGGTAATTAGCGAGAGTTTGACGTTGAGGGCCAGCATGGCTATGATAATTCCCACCAGGGCAAACAGGTCGCGCGCGATGGCAAGCACGGCCCAGGTGATAAATTCGCGCAGGGTTTCGACATCGTTGATGACGCGGGTAATGACGCGTCCAACGCTGTAGCGGCTGTAAAAACCGAGCGAGAGTTTTTGGAGGTGGGCGAAGAGCACTTTACGCAGATCATAGATGACTGACTGGCCGACCCAGGCCATGATGTTGACGCGCCAGTAGATAAACCCCCAGCGGATGACTGCCGCGCCCAGATAAATCAGGACAGCGTTGCGCAAGGCAATTGGATTTTTGCCCAACAAGCCATCGTCAATGGCGATTTTGACCAGATAAGGCCCAATGACCGATGAGACGGTTGCGACCAGCATCAGGATTGCGGAGAAGAGCAGCTGCCATTTGTAGGGGCCGATGAATCCAACCAGTCGGCGGGCGACTTGCGGATCGAGGGGCTTATCGTACAGCTCTTCCGATTGGCTAACGTAGGCGGGTGGGGTGATGGTAATTTGGCTCATAGTTTTGTTTGTGTGGAACAATTGCTTCCTTGAGAATCGCCCTTCGACTGCACTCCTGGCTGGCGTTCGTCGTTCCGCTCAGGGCTTGAAATTTTATAAATCAAGTCCTGAGCGGGTTTTGCGAAGCCCGTAGTCGAAGGACGAATCATCCAAAATCCTTGGTGCGTCTCACTTCGGGCTTTTCTGGTTTGACGGTCGGTTCGGCCTCATCAAGAAACTTGTTTTCGACCAATTGCAGATCGTGAATTTCCTTGTACAACCCGCCTGCGGCCAGCAAGCCTTCATGCGTGCCGGTTTGGACGATGCGGCCCTTGTCCATCACCACAATCAGGTCGGCCCGCCGGACGGTGCTCAGGCGGTGGGCGATGACGAAGGTAGTGCGGCCCTCCATCAGCTGGTCCAGCGCTTGCTGAATCAGCTTTTCGGTTTGTGTATCAACGCTTGAGAGCGAATCGTCCAAAACCAGAATGCGGGGAGCCATCAGCAAGGCGCGCGCAATTGCCACACGTTGGCGCTGCCCGCCCGAAAGAGTCACCCCGCGCTCGCCGACGACGGTTGCATAACCTTCCGGCAACTCGCGGATGAACTCATCAGCCTGGGCGGCGCGCGCGGCGGCAAAAACCTGCTCGTCTGTCGCTTCCGGGCGGCCATAGGCGATGTTTTCGCGGATGCTGTCCGAGAACAGGAGCGAGGTCTGCAAGACCAGCCCAATCTGCTCGCGCAAACCAACCAGGTCGTAGCGGCGCACATCGACACCATCCACCAGCACTGCGCCCTCGCTGACATCATAAAACCGCGGAATGAGATTGACCAGCGATGATTTGCCAGAGCCGGTTGTGCCAATTAAGGCGACCAACTGATTCGGGGCGACCCGCAGGTTGATATCCGTCAAAGAATCTTTTTTCTCCTCCAGATATTTCAGCGTTACCCCCCTGAACTCGACCTCGCCTCGCAGCGTCGAAGGGTGGACGGCCTCGGGCGATGATTCAATCTCCGGCTCGATATCGAGCACTTCCAAGACGCGCTTCGCCCCGGCAGAGGCTTCCCCGGCGGCGTTGACCAGCCAGGTAAGCTGTTGGGCGGGGGTGGCCAGCATCAGCACATACGCATTAAACGCCACCAGTTCACCAATCGTGAGCGTGTTTTTTAACACCATGTTGCCGCCAAACCAAAGAATCAGGATGGTACACATCGTCACCAGAAAGTCGGTGGTCGGCATGACCTTTGCCCAGGTGCCAATCACTTTAAGGCGGGCGTTGAAGTAGCCGCGATTGGTTTCGTCGAATCGCTCAATTTCATGATTCTCGCGCGCGAAGGCCCGTACCACCTGCGCCCCGCTCACGTTTTCCTGAAGACGGGCCGAAAGCTCACCCAGCATGTTATCCACGTGGAAAAACAAAGCCGTAATCCGGTTGCCAAAGTCGAACGTCATCCAGATCATTGGGAAAATTGGCAGGATGGCGATTAAGGTCAACTGCCAATGGCTGCTGAACATGATTGCCAGCGCCCCAAACAGCAGAAATAACAGTTGGATGATTTCCACGACCGAACTGCCGATAAAATTTTGGACGGCGCGCGTATCTTCAATACAGCGCGAGATAATTTGCCCGGTTTGAGCGTGGTCGTGATAGGAAAACGATAAGTGCTGGATGTGGTCGTAGAGCTTGTTGCGAATGTCAAAGCCGATGTGGCCGCCGATCCACTCTGAGATGAAGCGCTGGAAACCGGAAAGGGCGGCTGTCAGCAGCCCCAAGCCGAGCAGGATCAGCGCAGAGCGGATGATGACAGCGATATTGACTGGCACAATCCCATCATCGATCACCTGGCGGATGACGCGCGGCACGTACAAACTCAGGCCGGTGATCGCCAGCAGGTTAAGCATGGAAAGAGTCAGTTGCAGCAGGTAGGGTTTCAGTACAAAACGCAGTCGGAAAAGGGACATAGGATCTTGGATTTTAGAATGTGGAATGTGGAAAGTCGAGTATTTGAGTATTCGCTGTCCATTCGCGGAAATGAAATTGACTTTCGTCAATTATCTGCAATCTGAGAATAGATGGTGGGCGACAGCCCAAGCAATTCCAGAATGCGGATTTGGAGAATACTCAACCGAGTTATATGCCGAA
>JAVEWN010000072.1:0-17590 GCA_034004515.1 Anaerolineales bacterium
CGAGAACTACCCATCTGCATTCCGTGGCGCGGGATGCTATCCCGCGTTATGCCAGATATGGCAGGCCCAGGCGGATTAGCAATCCGCCCCACGGGAACTACCCGTCTGCCTTCCGTAGCGCGGGATGCTATCCCGCGTTATGCCAGATATGGCAGGCCCAGGCGGATTAGCAATCCGCCCCACGAAAACTACCCATCTGCATTCTGTAGCGCGGGATGCTATCCCGCGCTATGGCGTTATCCCAGACATGGCAGGCGGATTAGCAATCCGCCCCACGAGAACTACCCATCTGCATTCCGTGGCGCGGGATGCTATCCCGCGTTATGCCAGATATGGCAGGCCCAGGCGGATTAGCAATCCGCCCCACGGGAACTTTTTGTTTTTGCAACCAGCAGGAAGAGCGGGTAGTCGCGATCGTTTTTGTGAACGGTAAAAACTGTTGAGAATTTTATATTCTTGAACCCGGCCGCTGCGGCCCGCCTTTGCAGATCGTTGCGCTGAAAACCCAAATAGACATCGCTTGTGGCCTCACGATGGAAAGTGCCGTCTTCGGCATCCAGATCGGCGATGAAGAGCTGGCCGCCGGGGTTAAGGATTTCGTAGGAACGGCGCAGGAAGGCATCGGTGTTGGGGATGTGGTGGAGGGTCATCAGCGAGTAGGTGGCGTCGAAACGGGCGGCGGGCAGCGGGTCGTGCGCCAGATCCAGCCGAATGGGGCTGAAATGCCCCAGCCCCGCATCCGCTATTTTGGCGGCCAGCACCTCCAGCATTCCCTGGGATGTATCTGCCAGGGTGATCTGGGCAAAATCGTCTTGCAGGGCAAAACTGAGCAGGCCGGTTCCGCAGCCGATTTCTAAACCGGTCAGGCCGGGGCGTCTGGGCAGGCCGGCCCGGATGGCTTCTGCCACGACCCGGGCGCGTTCCACTTTTTTGGGATCGGAGTCCCAATCTTTGGCGCGTTGGTCGAAGTTGGTCATAGGTTATGAGTGTCCGATTTGTAAAGTGTCGTCTGCAAAACGTATTCCTTTTGTTATGCCCATTTTTCCAGCGTTTCTTTGACCTTTGCCAGGAACCAATCGGCGGAGGCGCCGTCCAGGATGCGGTGATCGAAGACGAAGGAGAGATAGACCAGCGGGCGGATGGCGATGCTGTCGCGGCCCTGTTCGTCGCTGACGACGATGACCCGTTTTTGGATCGCGCCGATGCCGAGAATGCCGGCCTGCGGCTGGTTGATAACCGGGAAAGCGAAGAGCGAGCCGCTGATGCCGTGATTGGTGAGGGTAAACGTGCCGCCTCGCACTTCGTCGGGCTGCAGTTTGCGGGCGCGGGCGCGCCCGGCCAGATCGTTGACGGCGCGCGCCATGCCAAGCAGAGAGAGTGCTTCGGCGTTTTTGACGACCGGGACGATCAGGCCGTCTTCGCCGAGCGAGGTGGCCATGCCGAGATGGATGGCTTTGTGGAGGAGCAGGCCGGCCTCGCTCCAGGATGCGTTGACCTGCGGGTAGGCCTTCAGCCCGGCGACGATGGCCTGCATGAAGTAAGCGGTCAGGGTCAGGTTAATGCCGTCGCGGGCGAAAACATCCTTGTTGGCGGCGCGGTGGGCCAGCACGCGCGATAAATCGGCTTCCATGACGGTTAGAACATGCGGGGAGGTCTGTTTCGACTCGAGCATGTGTTTGGCGATGGCGCGCCGGATGGCGGTGTGGGGAATGAGAGTCTCAGAGGAGCTGTCAGGACCTGCGGCTGCGCTCAGGACAGGGGTCAGGGTGGGTTGCCGACCGGATGCGGCGCGATTACTATTCTCTGTTTTTCCATTTTCTATGAACTGAAGCATGTCATTTTTGGTGATGCGCCCGTTCAAGCCGGTTCCCCGGACTTGTGACAGGTCGATTCCGTTTTCGGCGGCGATCCTGGCGACGACGGGCGAGATGAAACCCAAGTCTTTAGAGGTTGAAGGTTGCAGGTTGGAGGGTTTGCCTTGCGAGGCGAAGCCGGGCGGAAGGGTGGGTGGTGGGCTGGTTCTTTGCGGCGCGGCTGACGGGTTTGAACTTTCAACATTCAACGCTTCACTTTCAACGCTTTCCTCCGCCTGCCCGATCACGGCCAGCACATCCCCGACTTTGGCGTTTGCGCCCTCCGCCAGCAGGATTTCAAGCAAAACGCCTGCAGCCGGGGCCGGGATTTCGGTATCGACTTTATCGGTGTTGACTTCGAGCAGCGCTTCCAACTCACTGACCGGGTCGCCAACGGCTTTGAGCCATTTCGTAATGGTCACTTCCTCAACACCCTCGCCCAGGCGCGGGACAAAAACTTTTGTCGGCATGAATATCTCCTTGCTTGTTGATCTTGTAAAAATACAATCCGTGCGTCTCGTGCTTGAGACAGACTCGATTCTACAATAAGTTTGGCGTTGACGCGCAAATCAATCGGACAAAGACACTCCTAAAAAGCCCAGAGCATCGTCATGAGGGCTGCAACAGCCGTAATGACCAGCGAAATTACAAACGTTACGCGCAGCACCTGGCTTTCCTCGCCGATGCGGTCGATGCTGGCAGCCGCATTTTGGAGCTTGGCCGGTGAAATGACGCTCGCCAGACCGCCTCCAATTCCGCTGGCGGCGGCAACCAGCAAACCGATTGCGCCAATCTTTTCAGCCGTCGAAAGATGGATGGCCGTCAGCATGGCAATCGCGGAGGTTTCGGATCCGCTCAGGAAACCCGCCAACAGCCCCAGGAAGGGCGCAACCGCCGGGTAGAATCCGCCAAAAGCGCGGGTGGCGGCATCCGCGATGACAAAGACCATGTTGTTGGCCGGATCCAGCAGCTGCCAGTCCGCATTTTTGCCGGAGTGGTTGATGATGAAGGCGATTGCGAAAAAGACTGCCGAGGCCAGCATCGGGCGCGGAGCGCGTTTGAGCCAGCGTTGCAGCGAAACGGTCAGCTGGGTTTTGCTGGGCTTGAGCCAGGGCAGGGCCGCCAGCGTGCTGACCAAAATCCAGAAGTAGGCTTGCCAGAGCAGGCGTAATTTTTCGGGCGAGCCGGGGATGATCGTCAGCGGCATGGCCCATTGGTTAAACGTCAGGTCGAAGAAGGGCAGAAAGGGCGCATTAACCAGCAGCGCAAAGACCGTCAGCAGAATCCAGGGAGAAGTGGCAGCCGCGAGCGACATCTTCGCCTCGGCAGATTTATCGATAACGGTCAGCAGGCTGCGATCCACGAGCGTTTGGCCCGTCAGCTTGAGATAGGCCAGCATCACGACGACCACGCCCAAACCCGCCGCAACGCCGGTTAACGTCACCATCCCGATTGCATTCATACCGATGGCGATCAGGCCGGCAGTCAGGCCGGCCAGCAAGGTCGGGAAAAATCCGCGCCAAACCATTTTCCAGCCGCCGACGATCCAGAGCATCGCCAGGGCAATGCAGGTGCTGATGACCGGCATGAAACGCGCAAAAAAAGCGCCGACTTGGTTGACCGGCAGGCCGACAAAGTTTGAGAAAACCACGACCGGGATGCCAAGCAAAGCGTACGTGCAGAGCGCGTCGTAGCCGAGGGCCGGCAGGGCAATCGCAACAAAGGACGAGTAGCCGAGGGCCAGCATGATCGGCGGCAAAATCGAGACCGGCGTCGCGCCCATTGCGGCCAGCAGCGTCCCGATCCCGATATTAAGAATCAGGATTTGGGCGACCTGATTGCCGGGCGCAATGGTCTTGATCAACGCCACAACCCGGTCGATGGCACCGGTTTCTTTCATGATCGTAATTTGCAGGAGCGAGGTGGCTACCATCAACGTGATTGGCAGCGAGGCCACCACCCCTGCCAGGCTGATCAGCAGGGTTTTCGAGAGCGGGGTCTGAAAATAGAGCCAGGCCACCAGGGCCGCGCTCAGCCAGCCGATCAGCCCGGCGATGTCTGCCGGGGTGCGCTGCCAGACCAAAAGAATAAGAATAATGAAAACGGGCAAAAGGGCAAGCAGGACGGAAAGCAGGTTCATCGGCGCTCCTTGGGGCTGGTTTACCCGTGAGTATACAGGAAAGTAGCCGGAAATGGCACTTTTGCGCGTACAATTACAGGCAATGACCCAAGCGCCTGCCCCAAAATATCCCTGGCTGAGCCGTCTGTTTTGGCTGGTTTTGCTGGCCGCCTTGCTGTTTTGGGCGCTCCAAAACGCGCCGCTGGCAGAAATTTGGAACTCGCTTAACCTGTTGCGCTGGTGGCAAATTGGGCTGCTGCTGGGTTTGAACGGCGTCATCTTTGCGCTGATCAGCGCCCGCTGGTGGCTGATTGTGCGGGCCGAAGCGCCGCGCGTCCCTTTCCGGGCGCTACTGGTCTACCGCCTGGCCGCGTTTGGGATGAGCTACTTCACGCCTGGCCCGCAGGTCGGCGGCGAACCGCTCCAAATCTTGTATCTCAAAAATGGCTACGGGCTGACGACCGTCCGCGCGACGGCGGCCGTCCTGATGGACAAGCTCTTGGAATTTCTTGCCAATTTTCTTTTTCTGGCGCTCGGGCTTTTTGCCGTTGGCGCTTCGGGGATGCTGGGCCGCTTCGCACCCGCTGCCTGGGCGGCCGTACCTCTGGGGCTGATCCTGCTCTGGCCGCTGGCGCATATTGCGTTGATGTACCACGGCATCCACCCTTTGGCGATCTTGTTTTCATTTTTTGATCGGCATCAGGCCACACAGAACAGCCAAAAGCCTGAAACCGCATCTGCGGCCCTCTCGCAAAAAATAAGAGCGTTTTCCCGCCTGATTATAATTAGCGAACGCTTGGCCGCCCTCTTCTGCCGCCGCCACCTGGCTTCTTTGCTGGCCGCCGTGGGCGTCTCCCTGCTCTCGTGGGCCGGAATGCTGTTCGAATATCATCTGATGCTTACGTTTCTTTCCGTCAATTTGTCCCTGCCCGAAACCCTGGCCGCGCTGACGGTTGTCCGGCTTTCGTTCCTGGCCCCGCTTCCGGCTGGGCTGGGCGCGCTCGAAGCCAGCCAGGTTTTCGCCGTGAGCGCCCTGGGCCTGCCGGCCGCGCTCGGTATCAGCCTTTCGCTGCTGATGCGTGGACGGGATCTGCTGCTGGGCGGGCTGGGCCTGCTGATTGCGGCCCTGAAAAAGTAATGCGGGTTGGTAGCCCGCCCCACACAAACCATGAAAACTCAAACCATCACCTTTACCGCCCCCCATCAGATCGAAATCCGCGAGCGCGAACTGGCACCGCTCGGCGCAGGGCAAGTCCTGGTGCAAACGCTTGTCTCTGCGGTCAGCCCCGGCACGGAAATGCTGCTTTACCGCGGCCAGTTCCCGAAAGAGATGGCCGCTTCAGCAGATACGATCAGCGCCGCGCTAAAGTATCCGTGCGCGTATGGCTATGCCTGTGTCGGGAAAATTGTCGAAACGGGCGAGCAGGTTGAGCGGCAGCTCCTTAACCGCCTCGTTTTCGCGTTCCAGCCGCATACCTCTTTCTTCGTCCTGGAGCCAGCGGCCTTGCTGCTGCTGCCCGAAGGCATTTCTCCTGAAACGGCTGCCTTTCTGCCCAACATGGAAACCGCCGTCAGCCTGGTGCAGGATCTTGCGCCCCTGCTCGGCGAGCGCGGACTTGTCTTCGGACAAGGCATCGTCGGTTTGCTGGCAGCCTCGCTCCTGGCAGAATTTCCGCTGGCAGCGCTGGTCACGGTCGATAAATTCCCGCGCCGGCGCGCAGAATCGCGTAAGGCCGGGGCAACCACCAGCCTCGACCCATCCGCCGGGGATTTTCAGGCGCAGGTCCTGCAAAACCTGGGCGGCGAAAAAGCCGATTTCTCGCTCGAAATTTCTGGCGCGCCCGCCGCGCTGAACGAGGCAATTGGCTTAACCCGCTTCAGTGGGCGAATCATCGTCGGCTCCTGGTATGGCGAGCAGCAGGCGCCGCTCAACCTGGGCGGCGACTTTCACCGCAGCCGGATTCAGATTATTTCCAGCCAGGTCAGCGCCATTCGTCCCGAACTGAGCGGGCGCTGGAGTAAGAGTCGTCGTTTTGGGGTGGCCTGGCAGGCCCTCGCTAGAATCCGGCCCGAAAAGTGGGTCACGCAGCGGGTCGATATCCAGCAAGCTCCTGAAATTTACCGGATGCTTGCCGAGAATCCGAGCGAATCGATACAGGTGCTGTTTGACTATTGAAATCGAATGGGTTTTGGTCGCGGTGGCGGGAATTTTGCTGGCGAGTGTTATGGCCAGCAAGGTTTCAGATCGTTTTGGCGTTCCGGCCCTGCTTTTTTTTCTGGCCTTAGGCGTGTTGGCCGGGACTGAAGGCCTGGGCCGAATCGAATTTGACGACCCGAACCTGGCCCAGTGGATTGGGATCGTGGCCCTCAACCTGATTTTGTTCGTGGGCGGCTTGGATACGGATTGGCGCGACATTCGCCCGGTGCTGGGGCAAGGCATGCTGCTGGCCTCGCTCGGCGTTTTTCTGACGGCGCTCAGCGTGGGCCTTGCGGCGGCCTACCTGCTTGATTTTTCAATGCTGGAAGGGTTGCTGCTGGGCGCGATTGTCTCCTCGACCGATGCGGCTGCAGTTTTTTCGATTTTACGCTCGAAAAGTTTGGGGTTGAAGGGCAATTTGCGGCCACTGCTCGAATTGGAGTCAGGATCAAACGACCCGATGGCTGTCTTTCTGACGGTTGGGCTGATTTCCTGGCTGACTGTGCCGGGCTTCGCCCCCGAGTCTTTGGCCGTTTCGCTGCTGGTGCAAGTGGCATTGGGCGCGGCTTTGGGGCTGGCTTTTGGCTGGCTGCTGGCCTGGCTGGTCAATCATCTCCAGCTTGGTTTTGATGGCTTATACCCGGTCCTGACCGTTTCGGCGGCTTTTGTGACCTACGGCGCGACCTCGCTGCTAGGCGGGAATGGCTTCCTGGCGGTTTACATCGCCGGAATCACGGCCAGCCATCTCGATTTCATCCATCGCCGCAGCCTGATCCGTTTTCATGATGGCCTGGCCTGGTTGATGCAGATTACGATGTTCATTACGCTCGGCTTGCTGGTTTTCCCTTCTGAGATTGTGCCGGTTCTGGGGGCAGGTTTTCTGATGGCGGCCGTCCTGGTTTTCCTGGCGCGCCCGCTGGGAGTCTTCGTCAGCCTGGCGTTGACCAAATTGAGCCTGCGCGAGAAGACTTTTATCTCGTGGGTCGGGCTGCGCGGGGCGGTTCCGGTCATCCTGGCGACTTTTCCGCTGATTGCGGGGGTGGAACATGCCCCCCAAATTTTTAATATTGTCTTTTTCGTCGTGCTGACCTCGGCCCTGGTCCAGGGGGCGAGCATCCCGCTGGTGGCCCACTGGCTGGGGGTGGATGAACCAGCCCTGAAAAAGCCCATTTATCCGATTGAAGTCAACCCCATGCGCGGCTTCAGCGATGAGTTGAAAGAAATTTTGATTCCGCCCGATTCGACCTGTGCCGGCAAAACGATTGTAGAATTGGGCCTGCCAGAGAAATTGCTGGTCATTTTGATCGCGCGCGAGCAGGAATTCATTGTCCCCAATGGTGGCACGTCTCTGCGCGCGGGTGATACGCTGATTGTTTTGTCTGACCAGGAGAGTTTTGATATCGTTCAGGCGCTGGTGAGTGTATGTTTGTAACCGTCCATTATGCGACCCTCGAAGATTGCCATGAAGCCGATGGCGCAGTGGTAGTGATTGACGTTTTGCGCGCTTTTTCGACGGCCGCCTACGCTTTTGGGCAGGGTGTGACCCAGATTTACCCGGTCGGCGAGCCTGCTGAAGCGCTCGCGCTGCGCGAGAAAATCCCCAATGCGCTGGCGGTCGGCGAAATGAACGGGATGCCGCTGGCCGGTTTTGATATGGGCAATTCGCCCCTCCAAATGCTCGCCGCCGATTTGCGCGGGCGGACGCTTATTCAGCGTACCAGCGCCGGGACGCAGGGCCTGGTTCGCAGCCTGCGCGCCGAAACCTTGCTGGCTGCGAGTTTTGTCGTGGCCGGGGCGACTGTGGCCTATTTGAAGAAGATTTCTGCCCGGAAAATCACTTTTGTTTCAACCGGCCTCAACCAAAACGGGCGCGGCGACGAAGACCTGGCCTGCGCCGAGTACCTGCACCGCCTGTGGCAGGGCGATACTCCTGACCCGGCTCCCTACCTGGAGCGGGTTCGTCTCAGCCGCGAAGCGTCAATCTTCTTGAGGCAGGACCTGCCCCAATTTCCGCCGATAGATCTTGAGTACAGCACCGCCCTCGACCGCTTCGACTTTGCCATGCCGGTTGCCCGCAACGCTAACGGCCAGCTTGTGATGCGCGCCTTTCACTTTTGACCATTCCTCCTCAAACCAACTGGAGCCCAAAATGTATACCCTTGCTGTAAAACGAACTTTCATTGCCCGGCATTACCTGGTCGGCGGCGATTGGGGACCGGAGAACTTCCCCAATTCTCACCAGTACGCGCTTGAACTGCAACTGAGCGGGCCAAGCCTCGACCAGCATGGCTACCTGGTGGACATTGTCGAGGTTGAAAAGCAGCTCGACGAAACTGTCGCCCATTACAAGGAGCAAATGCTGAACGACCTGCCTGAGTTTGGCGGGTTAAACCCATCCATCGAGCATTTTGCGCGCATCCTGGCGGAACAACTCAATGTGAAAATCTGCGCGCCCAATCTGGCCTGTCTGACCGTGCGGATTTGGGAAAACGAGATCGCCTGGGTCTCTTACCAGGTTGAACGTTAATGATTGCACGTTGAACGGCTGACGTGACGTTCAACGTGTAGCCTCAACAGTAAACATAAAAAATGAAAATCGGTCTTCTCATCTACGGTTCACTCGACACCCTCAGCGGCGGTTATCTCTACGACCGCAAGCTGGTGGAATACTTGCGCGCCCAGGGCGATACGGTCGAGGTGATCAGCCTGCCCTGGCGCAATTACGCTGCTCATCTGATGGATAATTTTAGCTTTCGCTTGCCGCCGGGGCTGGACGTGTTGATTCAAGACGAGCTGAATCACCCTTCGCTGATTTTTACCAACCGAAACAAGCCCTATCCGGTCATCAGCCTGGTTCATCATCTGCGTTGTTCTGAATTCCGCCCAAAGTGGCAAAACTGGTTTTATCAGATCATCGAAAAGCGTTATTTGGAGAGCGTCGATGGCTTTATCTTCAACTCACAAACGACCCGCTCGGTCGTGGAAGGTCTGCTTGCGGATGAAAAACCGTTTCTGGTGGCCTACCCGCCGACCGACCGCTTTGGGATCGGCGCAACCCAAGCCGAAATCGAGGCCCGCGCCCAGGCTGCTGGCCCTTTGCGGATTCTGTTTCTGGGAAACGTCATCGAACGCAAGGGGCTGCATACCCTGCTGGAGGCTTTTGTGGCCCTTAAAGGGCTGCCGATCAGGCTGGAAGTGGTCGGCTCGCTTAAGTCTGAGGCAGCCTATGCCGTCATGGTGCAGCGCTACGCTGGCGAGCGCGCGCCCGGCATGGTAACGTTTCATGGCGCTTTGGACAACGATGCGCTGGTTGCACAGCTCAAAGCTGCCCATCTGTTGGCTGTGCCTTCCAGCTACGAAGGCTTTGGGATTGTCTATCTCGAAGGGATGGGGTTTGGCCTGCCAGCCATCGCCACAAACAGCGGGGCCGCGCCGGAAATTATTGGCGAGGGCCGCACCGGTTATCTCATCGCAGCCGGCGACTCCAAAACGCTGGCCGCCCGCCTGGCTGAAATTGCCGAAAATCGGGTTCTGCTCACGGAGCTTTCACGAAACGCCCTGGCTCGTTACCGCCAACAACCGGCCTGGACGCAGACCGCCGCCCAGATCCGCGCATTTTTGGAGGCCCAGATCGTCTAATCCGTTTTCAGGCTGCGCTCGAATTGGGTTTCGTAGAGTTGGGCATACAAACCGCCTTGTTGCAGCAATTCATTGTGGCGGCCGCGCTCGACAATTCTGCCCTTGTCCATTACTAGAATTAAATCGGCGGCCAGAATGGTGCTTAAGCGGTGGGCGATGACGATGCTCGTTCGCCCGGCCATGACCCGTTTGAGCGCGTCTTGAATCAGGGCTTCCGATTCGCTGTCGAGTGAGCTGGTGGCTTCATCGAGGATCAGAATGCGCGGGTTTTTCAGAATGACGCGCGCCAGGGCAATCCGTTGTTTCTCGCCGCCCGAAAGCCGGTAGCCGCGTTCGCCAACCGTGGTTTCGTAGCCATCCGGCAGTTCCATGATGAAGTTGTGGATGTTGGCGGCCCGGGCTGCTGCTTCGATTTCGGCCTGGGTTGCATCAGGTTTGGCATAGATCAGGTTGGTGCGGATGCTGTCGTGGAAGAGATAGTTTTCTTGCGTAACCATGCCGATGGCCGCGGCCAGCGAGGCCAGGCTCAGATCGCGCAGGTCGTGGCCGTCGATCCGGATGACGCCTTCAGTCGGGTCGTACAGGCGCGGGATCAGGTAGGTTGTGGTGGTTTTGCCAGCGCCGGATGGGCCGACCAGCGCAATCAACTGTCCGGGGGCGGCCCGGAACGAGATTCCGCTCAGGGCGGTTTCGCGGGCTTGTGAAGCGGATTCAGGCTGCGGGTCGTGAGAACCGTCCCCAGCCTTTTTAGGCCCAGGGCTGTCCGTTTTCCTGCTCAAGACCGTTGTGACGTTGTCCAGGCTGCCATAGCGTGTGACCTGGCTCAAAAGCATGGATTCGTCGATCTGATAATTGAAGGAAACGTTTTCGAACTCGAGTTGGCTGCCCGTTTTGAGGGCGAGCGCGTTGGGCTTCTCTTCAATATCGAGCGGCAGGTCGATGATTTCAAAAACGCGCTCGAAGCTGACCATGCTGGTGCTGAAATCAACCGGGGCGTTGGCCAGGCCTTGCAGCGAGCCGTAGAGCGTGCTGAGGTAAGCGCCAAAAGCGACGATCGTTCCGACTGTGAATTTGTCTTGAATGACAAAATAGCCGCCCAGGCCGTAGACCAGGGCCGTCCCGACCGCGCTGACCAGGCCGATGATTACGAAAAAAGCCGAGCCGAGCAGGGCCCGTTCAACGCCCAAATCGCGGACTGCGCCGGCCCGTTCGCGGAAGCGGTTTTCTTCCTCGCGGGTGCGCCCAAAGAGCTTGACCAGCAGCGATCCGCCAATGCTGAGGGTTTCGTTCATGTGGGCGTTCATGGCCGCGTTGGCGTCCATCGCTTTGCGGGCAATCTCGCGCAGACGTGTGCCCAGCAGGCGCGCCGCCAGTATAAAGAGCGGCAGAATGACCACGCTCACCAAAGTCAGCTGCCATTGCAGGCTAAACATGACAGCCAGGATTGCCACGCTCTGGACCAGGTTGGTGATGATGTTGACGAGGGTGTTGCTGATCGCATTCTGCGCGCCGACCACATCGCTGTTCAGGCGGCTCATCAGCTCGCCGATCTTGGTATTGGTAAAGAAACGCAGGCTCATGCGCTGGAGTTTGCTGAAGAGCGAGACGCGCAGATCGTAGATGACGCCTTCGCCGACCATCGAATTCAAACGGCGCTGGATGACGCCCACCCCGCCGTTCAGGATTGGCAGCAGTAAAAGCGCCAGCGCAAACAGCCACAGGCCGTTCATGTCCTTCTGTGGCAGGACCTTGTCGATCAGGTTGCGGAAGATGAGCGGCGATACCAGCGCAAGCCCGCTGCTGATTAAAATCGTGAGCAGCATCCCGCTCAGGTGGCCCCAGTAGGGCCGGGCATAGGCCAGCACCCGCAAAAGCAGTTCGCGGGTTATCTTTTTGGGTTTTACATCTCCAGATCGAATAGATTGAAAAAAGCCGCCACCGTGCATCATTTGTTCTCCTGATTGGTTGTCTCAGCGCTGTTTGGAAACACAAGGCCCTCTCACTTATAAGTCCAACAGGCAAATTACGCAACTGGACAAGCGGGCAGGTTAATGAAAGTCAAACAGGCAAACTGGCTATAATGGAATTGTGCTGACCCTTGAAGAGATCGACCTGGAGCAACCCGCCTGGCTGGCAGATGGGGAGTTGCAGCCCATTCCGGCTGAAAATTTCGGGGTTATGTTTCCTTGATTTGTTTTGTGAGATAAGGGGAGTTTGCTTGCTTGCTTCATTCAATTTAATATTAATTTCTTGCTGAACCGAATGTTAAAGTAATTTTATCTATTCGGTTCCTTCTCTGGGCGCTGCTTCAAGCATAGGCACCTCTGTGCCAAGGCTGGACCGCATTTCTCTTGGCAGGCGAAAGTTTTGTGCTGCGTACTCAAGAATAATCTGGCTTTCCACATCATTTTTGATAAAAGCAGAAGGTGGTTTTATCAGTTCTGGAACCTCTCCAAGCAAAATACCTTTCAGGAAATAGTTGTAACGAACTGAGCAATAAGTGATATCCCTATGTGTTGTATCGATGTAAGCCAGGATGGTCTGTTCGGCCCATCGTTCTTCGGGTGTTTTGGGGCTGAATATACAAATCAACCTATCTTCTTGCCAGATGGCGAATAGGATGACCACACAGACCGTGATTGTCAAACCGAAAACATAAAAAAATCTTTTTCTTTTCATGGGATAATCATCCAAACCAGTTGCATGAGTAAGGAAACTGTGATTTAAAGATAGTTCGCTTCGCGAGTGTGATAAATTTTTACCCAATCCTTCACAAGCTCAGGCAATCTTTCTATTACTTCGCGACCAAAAAGCGATTCATCGATATAGCCCATGTGAAGCATATCAATAATGCGGCACAAATATGATTTTCCCTGCTTCCACCACGTATCATACGCATCAACGATTAAGTAATGTTTTATTTGTATGCCTTCATTCTCGCGAAGTTCTTCCAATTCCAAGCCGTCTAGCAAAGATTCATAAATACCGTCTGCAACGCGACTACCAAAGGTAGTTGTGTAATAGTATTCTTTGATTTCCCAAATAGCGATTGGATTTACACTACGAGGAAAAGCACCGTCCACCCGACGGGCCAAGGTTCGTAAAGGCAAATTATCTTTTGTGATGGCTGTCAATTGATGTGGATCATAGTCGCACGGCAAACCACTTGCATTGGATTCGATAATCATGTTCACTAATCCAGTTAAATAGGCCGGTGTTCTCATCTCTCCCTTTTGTTTGTTCAAGGGAATAGGACAGGATGGCTGCAGCTTTGTATAGGCTTCTTCAAAAACTTTTCTTGCTTCGGCCACACTCATTAAGTGTGGCTCAACAAAGGTATTGATAACATCTGCGCGATAAATAAAATAATCCTGCATGATTTCCAAAAAGTTTCCATTTGCAGTTTTTTGTAATTGCAATTTAGAAAAATCAATCTCCAGCACTGCCAGTCTGGATTGAATTTCATTTGAAGTAGGAATCTTTATCTGCCCGGTTGATCTTTCGGTATAACCAATTTGTTGGCTAATCAAACGAACGCTCGCCCAAAAATTTTTGGGCAGATTCAAAAACGCGCTATTTGGTTTCATTTAGTTCGTCCTCTAGCTTTTTTACGAAGTCTTGCAACGATATTCCCATTAATTGGCAGATTTGACGTAGTTCAAGAATATCCAAGTTCCGCGTTCCAGACTCATACTTACTGACGAAAGATTGAGGAACATCAAGCTGTTTTGCCATCTCTGCTTGACGTAGCGCACTTTTTTGGCGCAACTCTCTCAGAAGACGCCTGAGTTTTGCGCGTTGTATGGTTTCGTTTGGAATTTTCATAATTGATCAATATCCTAAAATCGGATATAATGGCCTTGAAAAGATGGTATATTGAGTTTATGAAAGAAATAAAAGATACAACACAACTTTATTTATTTGAGACCCAGGCAAACAAAAAACGCTTGGTCAAACCATTTAACTTATCGCTTCTTAAATGGATTGGCAGTAAACAGCGTATGGGCCATGAAATTATCTCTTATTTCCCTGTAGAATTTGGCACATATTTTGAACCATTTCTTGGAAGTGGCGGCATTTTGGGTACGCTTGTTCCAAAGGTTGCTATTGTTTCCGATACATATGCGCCGCTCATCGAAATTTGGCAAACTCTGAAAAAGTCTCCTGACATCTTAAAAGAATGGTATCGCGAACGTTGGCAAAAGATGATGGATGGAAATAAGGTGGAGATGTATGAAGAAATTAAGGCGGCATATAACTCAAAGCCAAATGGTGCAGATTTATTATTTTTAACGCGTTCTTGTTATGGGGGCGTAATTCGTTTTAGAAAAGCGGATGGATATATGTCAACGCCGTGCGGGATTCACACACCAATTGCGCCTGAAAGTTTTTCCCGCAGGGTAGATGAATGGAATAAACGGGTTTCAGGAGCTACCTTTCTTAATTTGGATTATGAAGAAGCAATGAGCATGGCCAAACCTGGTGACTTGATTTATTGTGACCCGCCCTATAGTCATAGTCAGGCTATTCTATATGGTGCGCAGTCTTTTTCTTTAGAACACTTATTAAGTGTAATCGAAAAATGTAAAGAAAGAGGCGTATATGTTGTCTTGAGTATTGATGGCACAAAAAGATCCGGCAATTTGATTTGCGATTTGCCGCTCCCGGATGGGCTTTTTGAAAGAGAGATGTTGATTGATATTGGACATTCTATGTTGAAAAGATTTCAGATGAATGGCAAGACTCTTGAAGGGGAAAGAGTATCTGACCGGTTGTTGTTAACATATTGATATATGTTCAAACGCCCCCCGTCCGTACCACAAACCGAAAACTGCGCTGTCCAAACTCAGGAGCAACACCATGAACCAGGCTCTTCTGGATCGTATTCGGGTAATGAATAAGTACGTTACCAACAAAATCATGATTCGCCTGGCGGGGAAAAAATCCCGCCACTTTGCCGTTTTGGAACATATTGGCCGCAAAAGCGGCAAACACTACCGCATTCCAATCATTGCCGAACCCTGCCAAGACGGTTTCGTAATTGCCCTGACTTACGGAAAAAAGGTGGATTGGTACGAGAACCTGCTCGCCAGCGGCGGCGGCAGCCTGCGCTGGATGAATCAGGATTTCAGCCTGGTCAGACCGCGTTTCATCCCGGTTGAAAACGGGCTGAGCGCTTTCCCGCCGCGCTTGCGGCCCATTTTGCGCAAAATGGGAATCGAGTATTTTTTGAGATTGGATATTCAGCAATGATGGATTATGATCGCGGCATGCGCCGGAAAGCCCCCGCCCGATGAGCCACCCCCACATCTACATCTTCCTCGGCAACGACGATTTTGCCATCCGCAAACGGCTGGCAAAGTTTGACGCCATTTTCAACGACCCAACCTCGGCAGAGATGAATACCTCCCGGCTGGATGCGCGCAGTGTCAGTGACAACGAACTCAACACGGCGGTCAACTCGCTGCCCTTCCTGGCCTCCCAACGCCTGGTCGTGCTGGATGCGCCCTCGAAAAAATTCAGCGGCCTGGCAGGCCACAAAAAGTTAATCGAGTTCCTCGAAGCTGTCCCAGCTAGCACCCTGCTGGCGCTGGTCGATCTGGACGAGATCAAAGAACGCGAAATTCCCAATCACTGGTTGGTCAAATGGGCCGCCAAAAACGCGGAAAAAGCCAAAAGCGAATCGTTTTTCCTGCCCAGACAGCGCGAAATGCCCGGCTGGATCGGCGGCGAGGCCAAACGCCAGGGCGGACAAATTGAACCGGCGGCGGCTGCCCGCCTGGCCGAAATGGTCGGCGAAGACCCGCGCCAGGCGGCTCAGGAAATCACCAAACTGCTGACCTACGTCAACTTTGCGCACGCCATCGGGATTGAAGACGTTGAAGCCGTCAGCATCACCTCCGCCGGGGCCGACGTTTTTGAACTGGTCGATGCCCTCGGCTCGCAGAATGGACGCCAGGCCCAGAAACTTTTGCGCCGCCTGCTGGATGAACGCGATGCCTTCGAGTTGTTCGGGCTGGTAATCCGTCAGTTTCGCCTGCTGCTGATGGCGCGCGAGGTCATGGAAGAAGGCGGCAGCCTGCCGGAAGTCATTTCTGCGCTCGGTCAGCACCCTTTTGTGGCCGAAAAAATATTCGGACAGGCCAAACGCTTTCAGCTCGAATCGTTAAAGGGGATTTACCGCCACCTGCTTGCCATGGATGAAGGGGCCAAAACCGGCGTGATGCCGCTCGATCTGGCTCTTGAAACTTTCATCGTTGAGCTAACCCGCTGATTTTTTAATCCTTTACAAAGTCCCCGCCTGATTCGACCCGTTTCTCAAGCAAATTACGCTTTTTGTCGAACTTGAAGCCGACCTCCACCTGTTGGTAGCAGTGGTTGCTGCCATCCCCCATCAGCACCTTGCGGGCATAGTAGACATCCCCTCCTTGTTCATATTCGATGCTCAAATCGTTATCGAGATCCAGGCGGCCCTCGATAATTTCGCCGCAGCGTTTGCATTGAACCTGAAATGTGAAATATCTTTTTTCGGGCGCAGAGGAAAGCGAAAGCGACTTAAACAATTTATCGAAAAATCCCATCATTGACTCCATTTTCTAGGGTTCGACCCACCTGACTATTTTACCCCCTCCAATACGCAAACCATCCCCTGGCTGCCGTCCAGTTTAAAAGCGATAGGCCCGCAGATTTTGGGAAACACTCCCTAAACGCCCTTAATTCATAAAACCCGGATTGAGCTTTGACAATATCTTGTTTCTGTTTTTGAGTGGTTTTCAAATTTTACGCTCGCAGCTGAATCTAAAAACCCCGCCATTGAGCGGGGTTTTTAGATTCGTTACTTTCAGCCAGGGCTAGCGCAGAATGCTAAGGCCTTCAATATACTCCTGCAAATCGCTGATCAGGTTTTGCTTGTCGGCTACGACTGAGTGCACCACGTCTCCAATCGAAATTAACCCAATCAGATGGCCCTGATCGACCACCGGCAGGTGGCGAATATGATACTGCGTCATCAAGGCCATACATTTTTCCACGCTCGTTTCAGGGTGAACCGTGACCATTTCTCCGGTCATAATTTCCCGGACCTGGGTCGTCCTTGAATCGTGGCCTTTTAGAATAACTTTACGGGCATAATCTCGCTCAGAAAAAATCCCCACGATGCGCTCGCCCTCAGTTACCAGCACCGCGCCGATATTGGCATTCGCCATCAGCTCAATTGCCTGATAAACCGTCCCATTCGCGTCAATCGAATAAGTATCATGTTTTTCTTTGGATGTCATCAAATCGTTCACTGTGGTCATAACTTGGCTTCTCCTTGTTGGAAGAGGATCAGGATATTAATCTGGATAAAAGAAGTGCTATTATTTTACGCTATTCGGGCGAAAAAAACAAAGAAATAGAGGCGGCTTTAGAACTGATGCAATCGAGATCGTCCCCAAATGGGGGTTCGAAGCACTCACTATAGATGGTAAGAAAATGAATTTTAAATATCGGCCCTGCGACTACGCTGAAGAACGCTCCGCTCACCTGTGCCGGCGGCACTGGCGCAGGCAGGGCCTGCGCGTCAAAATGATACTCTGAATGTCTATAATAAAAATACCCTCAAGATAGCAATACCATCGCCACTTATGAACTATCGGCGGTGCTAGAAACGGCGTGAATAGCACCCAAACGGGCGATTTTCTGAAAAATGTCAGCCAATAAAATGCCATCAGGTTTTTCCCGTAGGAGCATCGGGACGATGTCCGGAAGCATTTTTATTGTCTCGCAGGCATAGCGGTAGCC